>JBAYNP010000001.1:0-20923 GCA_041678785.1 Patescibacteria group bacterium
CTTGAAACAAATTCTAGTTCTTGATTGTTTTTTAATGAAAAATTGCCGGTCAAATTATCAATCATTTTGAAAAATAAATCCGCAATAAATTGCTTTGGTTGATTTTCTTCTTTATCATAATCTACTTCGACTTGTTGCTGAGTCAATTCATAAAAATTATCGGCGGTAATTGTTTTACTATAATCATCCAAAGTAATCGGCCCGAAAACTTTCAATAATTTTGGTAAAATATCGGAATTGACCGCAATCACTCCATCGACAGTCGGCTGATCAGAATTTTCATAAAACCAAGCAATTTTTTTGGCTGAGGTCGGAAAGTCTGGCCACCAATTGGCATCCTGAATTTCCCAACGAGTCTTGATTCGCCATAATGGCTGTGGAGCTTGGATATATTCTTTGAGCCCAGCGCGCAAATCATACGGCCCACCGCCAGGAATTTCGATTTTAGTAATTTTACCCTGATTGACATCAATCAAAGCCAAGCTACCCATAAAGCCACCAGTCGCTCTGATTTCATTGCTATTTTGGAAAATTACCAGATAACGTCGCATATCGTCTTGACCCAAAAAGTCTGGCAAAATTTCTAAAATATTTAAAAATCGCAAAGCTTCTTGTTTGACTGGTTCAATCTTTTTAATTTGCTCTGGATCCAAAATACTCGGATCGACTTTGGCTAGATAATTTTCAATCTTGTCCAGGCGAATTTCCAAATCTTCGCGTTTATCAGCTAATTCCTGAACTTGCAATAAAACAGCTTTAAAATCAAGTTCTTTGGCATCAAGCTGATTGATCGACATCTCGTTTTTCAAATCAACCACCCAACCAGTCAATTCTTCTCCAGTTTGAGCGACGACTTTGGCTGATTCTAAAAGATAATACGCCGAGCTTTCTTTGACCACAAAACGGGTAATGGGGATAAAAATTCGCCACCAACCAATTTCTTTTTCAGCCGAAATAAATTTTTCTTTGGCTGATTTGAAGTTTTGTTGGGCACCAGAAAAATCACCCGCTTCAATATTAGCCTGAGCTTGTTTGAAATTATCATAACCAGCCATGCCCGCTGACATAATTTCGGCTTGCTTGGTTTTGAATTTTTGAGATAGCGCAATTCCCTGAATCGGCAAAAGTAAAACTAAGCAGACCAACAAAAAAACGAGGACTTTTTTAAATTTATTTAGCCACGGATGCTTTTCAAATTTTAAACCTAGATTGGCTAAGCTTCGATGAATTTTGCTGTTTTTTGAATATAACAATTTATTCAGAAATTTCGGCAACTCCCAAGCATTGACCTGATTGACAATTTTTTTACTGACCGCTTTTGAAATTTGCCAACTTTTGCTGCCAGCTAAAAAATCAACACTCAGATTTTTCTTCTGCAGTTTTTCGGTTTCAAATTTAGCCCAAAGTCTAGTCCACCAAGTTTCAGGTCGATCAATTTTGACTGTCGAAACTTCTTGCTGACTAAGATCGAGTAAATTTGGTGAATAAAAAAATCGATCACGATTTATTTTGACTTTTTTGTGTTGATAAGTTCTTTTTTGGGTCTCAATTGGCACGATAAATAGCTAAAGTTTTTGAAGCACATTCATCCCAAGAATATTTTTGCGTTTGCAGTCTCCCCTTTTCGATTAGAGTTTGCTTTAATTCTTGATTATCCAGAATTTGCTCGACTTTGTTTATTATATCATCAATTTCTAAAGGATTAAAATACAAAACTGCCGAGCCTAGAATTTCTGGCAAACAGCTGGTGTTTGAAGAAACCACGACCGTACCACGACCCAAGGCTTCCAGAGGTGGCAAGCCGAAACCTTCGAGTAACGACGGAAAAACAAACATTTCTGCGCGCTCATACAGCCCAGTCAATTCATCATCTTTGAGATAACCCGTAAAAATAATTTTGCCGGCTAAATTCATTTGATTTACTTTTTGTTCCAAACGCTGTGAGAAAAAATCTCGCTTGCCGACCAAGACCAATTGAAGTTCGCGTTTCTGAACCAGTTTAGCAAAAGCCGTGACCAAGCGTTCCAGATTTTTATGAGGATAGGCGTTACCAACATAAAGCAAATACGGTTTGGCAATTCCAAACTTTGCCAAATCAATTTGACCGACTTTATTTTGATTCAAATCAAAACCTTCATAAGTTACGACGATTTTTTCTGGTTTGACGTTTAAATTTTTAACAATATCGTCTTTGCTAAATTGCGAAACAGTAATAATTTTTTGGGCTTTAGTAGCAGCTCGCTTTACTAGCAAGCGATAAGCCAAAACCTTGAGCCAATAAATCAATTTTAATTTCGTTGTCGCTCGCGAATTCGGATAATGGGTCATAATCAAATCATGAATTGTCACTACATATTTTGTCGGACAGAACCACGGCACATTGAAATGCGGGAAATGCATCAGCTCGAGCTGATATTTTTTGATAACTTTTGGCATTTGCCAGTGCTCATTCAAAGTGTACCAACGCGACTCGACTTTGACTTTGGAAAAATTAGAATTTTGAGGTTGATATTGATCGAAGTTTTCTGCCAATAAAAAAACCACGTATTCATTTTCTAAATCAATCTTTTCTAGGTGCTCAATCAATTTTTCAATATAGCGACCCAAGCCGGCATTGCTAGTGCCATACATTCGGGCATCAATTCCAATTTTCATATTTTTAAATTAATTATTTTTCCAAAAAATTTTTGACTTCTCGGGCGGTTTCGGCCCAATTAAATTGTTTGACTCGTTCTAAGCCCTTGGCAATTAAACTAGCTCGCAAATCACTATCTGTCAAAGTTGTCTTGATGGCTTGTGCTAAATCGTCCACATTAACCACATCAATCAGAATCCCCGCTTCGCCGATTACTTCTGACAATGACGAATTCAAGCTCGCTATCACTGGGCAACTATGACTCATCGCCTCCAGTGGCGGGATTCCAAAGCCCTCATAAAACGATGGATAAACAAAAACCTTGGCCAGTGAAT
The DNA here is from genome assembly GCA_041678785.1 of Patescibacteria group bacterium. Lineage (GTDB taxonomy): Bacteria > Patescibacteriota > Patescibacteriia > UBA2591 > JBAYNP01 > JBAYNP01. The sequence goes on from JBAYNP010000001.1 coordinate 2,971, forward strand.
ACAAAAGGTGTTTTTCCTGTTGGCTAATATAGTTGATAAACTTGATTTGCGACCCAAACTCAGACTCTCGGGCTAATTTGTAAATCGCTTTATATTTCCAACTTGGCTGACCGGCAATAATCAAATCAATATTTAATTTTGGATTTTTCTGACGCCAAAGATTATAGGCGGTGATAATCTCAGCGACGTTTTTGCGAGGCTCGAGATTGCCGATTGAAAAAATAAAATCTTTATCAATTCCAAACTTCGCTTTGACCATTTCGATTTCAATCGTCGAAAACGAGTGCGCCAATTCGACTCCTGAATAAATCTGCTGAATTTTTGAGCTGTCAATTTTTAGCAAATCTTCCAAATCATGCTGGGTACTTTTTGAAACGGCAATGATTTTATCGGCTCGATCGAGTAATTTCGGAATCGCCAAAAATCGGTGCCATAAGCGACGTTTTAATGACAAAAATTCTGGATAACGTAGATGACTTAGATCATGAACAGTTAGTATCAAATGACATTTGTCGGATAAAGTGACAAAATGCCAATTCGGTAACCAAAATAAATCGACGCCACCACAAACCTTATCTAATTTAGGATATTTCAAAAACTTTTGACAAAAATTAAAGATCTTATTCGGCCAACGCGATTCGACAAATTTCACATTCGGATAATTCCAAGCTGGTAAATTGTGGCTGATTTTAGAAAAGGAATTATAAAACAAAAAATATTGATTAGTGTAATCAATTTTGAACAAATTTTCTAAAACATGATAAGTATATTCACCCACGCCCGAACGGTTTGAATCCATCAAGGAGCGGATATCAATGCCAATTTTCATACTGACATTCTAACACCTTTTGAGGGGTTTTGGAATAAAGGACTCAAAACCCATACAAGAGCTAAAAAATTTTATTCTGCTTTATACACCAACAACCTTATTCACAAACCCCAAAATCTCCCGCTCAAATCGCTCACGACTAAACTTTTCAGCCTGAGCCTTGATTTTTTGCGGATCGAATTGAGCTTGATCAAAAGTTATAATTTTATTAGCTAAATCTTCCCAGGTTTGTTCATCAAAAAAGACTCCGGTTTCATTTTCAATCATGGTTTCTAGAATTCCCCCACCGCGATAAGCGATCACTGGCCGACCCGAAGCCATCGCCTCGACTGCTGTGATACCAAAATCCTCTTCTTGTGGATGAATTAAAGCCTTACAGTGCGATAGATATTTAGCCTTGGTAGCGTCATCGACGCCACCGAGAAATTCAATATTATCTTTGGCAAGACTTTTGAGATATTTTTCTTCTTCACCAACCCCAATAATTTTTAACGGAATTCGCAAACGATCAAAAGCTTTGATAACTAAATCGACTTTTTTGTAAGGTCGTAAACGCGAAATCATCAGATAATAATCCCCGATCTGATCCGAAATTTCAAATTGATTAGTATCAACTGGTGGATAAATTACCGTAGCTTCACGACCATAATATTTTTTAATTCTTTGAGCAATAAATTCTGAATTAGCAATAAAGTGATCCACGCGTTGAGCCGCTTGATAATCCCATAAACGTAAACGGTTTAAAACCAACATTAAACCTCTTTTAAAAATTGAACCATATTTTAAACTTTCAACATAAGTGTGTGTATCACTCCAAAGATAACGGGTCGGTGTATGACAATAACAAATATGCTTAGTTTTTGGACCAGAAATTATACCTTTAGCAAAAGCTGAGGCGTCAGACAAAATTACATCATAATTATTGAGGTTAAAACTTTCGATCGCGGTCGGCATTAGTGGTAAGTACCAACGAAAAAGTTTTTTGGCAAAAGGTAAGTTTTTAAGAAAAGATTCATAAATTTCAAATTTATTGAAAAGATTGTATGTTTCTTTTGGTTGATGTAATAAGGTATAAATTGGTGAATTTGGAAAAATGTCTTTGAACCCCAATAAGACTTTTTCAGCTCCGCCAATTTGGTTTAAGTGATCGTGAACTAAGGCAACTTTCATAGTAATAATTTAGTGGTGCCATTTTAACATTTTAAATGTTTAAGTGCAAATAATTAAACAAAACCACAATTACATTTTTTATATAACCAAAAAGCCTGTAACAAACAGGCTTTTTGGTTCTTATAATTATTTTTTTACTCTATTTATTGAAGCTTTGAGTAATTCTCTAAAAAGTGGTTGTGGTTTAAGTGGTCGTGACTGAAATTCAGGATGAAATTGAACCCCAATAAAGAATGGGTGCTTGGCAATTTCAACCATTTCAACCAAAGTCCCGTCTGGTGAAGTTCCTGCGATATTTAGCCCTTTAGCCTCTAATTTTTCACGATAATCATTGTTAAATTCATAACGATGACGATGACGTTCGACAATTTTATCTTGAGCATAAATTTTTCGAGCATTACTGCCAGCCTTAATCACACACGGATAATTTCCTAAACGCATCGTCGCTCCATAATTATTATTTTTCATTTTTTCGACCTGTTCAGCCATCAAATGAATCACGGGATGTTTAGTTTTTGGATCAATTTCGATCGAATTAGCTTTTGTAAAATTGGCCACATTTCTAGCAAATTCCGCAACTGCGAGTTGCATTCCAAAACAAATTCCTAAAAATGGAATCTTTTTGGTACGGGCATGTTCAATTGCTAAAATAATTCCTTCAGTTCCACGAGCTCCAAATCCACCTGGCACAACGATTCCATCGAGTGTGTCCAATTCTTTGAGTTTAGTCTTATCTTTTTCATAAACCTCAGAATCAAGCCAAATGATTTCCGGTTTGTAATTATAAAACCAAGCAGCATGATTGATTGATTCGATCACTGAAATATAGGTGTCTTTGCAAGATTTAAAATTAAAATACTTACCGACAATTCCGATTCTGACAGTTTTTTTGATTTGTTTAATTTTTTCTGAAAATTCAATCCAATTTTTTAAACCTTCGGCCTTTGGTTTAGTTTTCAAACCCATTCCTTCGAGTAAAACATTACCTAGGTCCTCTTTTTCAAAATTAACTGGGATGTCATAAATTGAATAAACATCCGGAGCTGAAATAATTCTTTTTTTCGGCAAACTACAGACGGTGCTAATTGTGGTTTTAATTCCATCACCGACAGGATCTTTGGCGCGACACATAATAAAATCTGGAATAATCCCAGCTGAATTAAGCGTACGAATCGCATGTTGGGTTGGTTTAGATTTTTGTTCGCCAATCAATTCTGGTGTCGGTAAATAACTCACCATTACCACTTGAACATCTTGAGGATATTTGACTTTAAGCATTCTAGCAGCTTCGAGGAAAAGCAAAACTTGATACTCACCGACAGTACCACCAAACTCAATCACGGTAATTTCGGATTCATTTTTTTTCTGACAAAGCTCAATGCGACGAATAATTTCATTAGGAATATCAGGCACAACTTCGACATCTTCACCATGAAATTCTAGATTGCGTTCACGTCGAATAATTTCTTGATAAACCTGACCAGTTGTAATGTAATTATCGGCGGTACAAATTTGATCAGTAAAACGTTCGTAATTACCAAGATCTTGATCAGCTTCAATTCCATCTGAACCAACAAAAACTTCTCCGTGTTCAGCTGGACGAATCGTCCCAGCATCAATATTGACATACATATCGCATTTAATATTGGCAATTCGATAGCCTTTTGACTGTAGAATTTTACCGATCGAAGCTGCTGCGACACCCTTACCAACCGAAGACATCACCCCACCAACAACAAAAATAAACTTACGAACTTTTTTATTTTGCTTTGTCATTTTGATAAAAATTAATTATTCCCCAGCTTGGACATCAAGCTTAATTTTTGAATTTAATCCATTAACCAATTCGATATCGACTTCATATTCACCAACTTCCTTAAAATGTTTTTCTAATTTAATCATTTCAGGTGTAATTTCAAAGCCTTTCTCTTTTAAATTATTAGCAATAGCTTTTTCATCAACAGCACCAAAAAGATGACCTTCTTCATTGGCCTTGCTTTTGATAATAAGTTTGTAACCATTAAGTTTGTCTTTAATTTTGGTAGCCTCAGTAATTTTTTCAAGATTAAGTTTTTCTTCCTTAGCTTTAATTGCTTCGATTTCCTTAAGCACGTTTGGAGTTACAATTTTGGCTAATTTTTTTGGAATTAGATTGTTCATTGCAAAACCATCACTTACTTCGATAATATCCCCCTTATTCCCCTTTTTGTCCAAATTTTCCAGTAATACAACTTTCATAGTTTTTAATTTATTTCTGATTAATTATTTTTTCATTTAAAATTTCGAATGCTTTATCCATTTGTGGATCAAGATAATTTTCATAATCCTCTGATTTCATTTCAATTACCACATCTGGCGTAATTCCAATTCCATTGATTTGATTTCCATTTGGAGTCAGCCATTTAGCGATGGTCAATTTAATTGACGAACCATCTTTGAGATAATTTAGACTTTGAACCGAACCTTTGCCATAAGTTTTTTCACCAATAATCGTTGCTAACTTATTGTCTTGTAGGGCACCAGAAACAATTTCTGAAGCTGAAGCCGAACCACCGTTGACCAAAATTACAGTCGGAATATTACCGAATGGTGTCGCTTCGGTCGCCGAATAGGCTTTTTCGGTTTTGTCCGAAAAAACTTCTTTGACAATCACACCATTATCAATCCAGTAGTCAGCAATAGAAATCGAGGCATTAAAGAATCCACCAGGATTATTTCTCAAATCAAGAATAATTCCTTTTGGATTTTTTAGCAAGATTTCTCGAGCCGCCTTATCAAAAGCTTCAATTGCATCGGAATTAAAATTAGCAACTTCGATATAAGCAATCTGATTATTTTTCATTTCCCAAGTTAGGCTCGGAACAACAATTTTGGCTCGAGTAATCGTTACTTCCCTAAATTCAGTTTCACCTTTGCGTAAAATTGTCAAAACTACATTTGTCCCGCCTTCACCACGAATACGATTTACGGCTTCATCCAAAGACATTCCCGTAGTATCTATTTTATCAATTGCTAAAATTTGATCTTGTGGTTGTAATCCAGCTTTTTTGGCTGGAGTATTTGGTAATGGCGAAATAATGGTAATACGATCAGCTCGAATTCCAAGTTCGGCTCCAATTCCTTCAAATTCACCATTCATTTCGCGATTAAATTCTGCAGTTTTTTCAGGATTCAAAAAGACTGAATGTGGATCATTGAGCGAATTAACTAAGCCCGAAATAGCACCATAAAAAAGATCTTTTTCTGAAATTGGTTGATCAACATAATTTTTTTCAAGCAAATCCCAGGCTTCCCAAAAAAGCTTAAAATCAAGATCTTTAATTTCAGTTTTTGGTGCAATATCTTTATTGACGATTTTATTAATAACCTGAGTCGAATTTTTACGATTACCAGCCCAATATCCACCTCCAAAAATTAAAATTGCAATTACTAAACCGATGATGATTTTTAAAACAACTTTTTTATTTTTACAACAACTACATATTTTTTCACATCTAAACCAATTTTTTATATTTTGCATATTTTGTTTTATAAATTAGTCAACTTTTTGTATTTTTGCTCCAAGTTTATTCAAACGCTCGTCTATTTTTTCATAACCACGATCTATTTGATAAATATTGTCAATTTCAGTCTCACCTTCAGCAATCAAACCCGCAATAATCATCGCCATTCCTGCTCGTAAATCCGGACTAATCAATTTTTTAGCATAAAGTTTTGTTGGCCCATTAACTACGACTCGGTGTGGATCACAAATTGTAATATCAGCACCCATCTGAGACAACATATCGACATAAAATAAACGACGATCATAAATTGTTTCATGAATTAGTGAGCTACCCTGAGCTTGGGTCATGAAAACCGTATAGGGTGATTGCAAATCGGTTGGAAAACCAGGGTATTCATGAGTTTTAATTCCATAAGCCAAGAATTTATCAGTTTTTTTCATCTGAATCCAATCAGCACCTTTTTCATATTTAATTCCAATTTTATCAAAAATATTTAAAAGTGACTCAATATGATCAGGATTACACTTATTAATTCTGATTTCAGAATTAGTCGCCGCTGCCAAAATCGCTATTGAACCAGCTTCAATTCTATCGGGAATAACTTCAAATTCACCAGCACTAATTTTATCCACACCTTCAATCGTAATTATTGGTGTACCGGCACCTGAAATTTTGGCTCCGCAAGAATTGAGATAATTGGCTAAAGCTTCGATTTCTGGCTCCATGGCACAATTTTTCAAGGTCGTTTTTCCCTTTGCTAAAACGGCGGTCATCATCAAAGCTTCGGTTCCAGTAACACTGATTGTTGAAAAAAAGTAATCGCAACCAATTAATTTCTCAGCTTGAATGTGATAAAAACCTTCATCTTCATTATATTCAACTTTAGCACCCAAAGCTTCAAAACCTTCAATAAAAAGATCAATCGGCCGACTGCCAGCTCCAATTACACAACCTCCGGGATGAGAAAATTTTACTTCGCCAAAACGTGCCAAAATTGGCCCCACAAACATAATTGAAGCTCTAAATTTTTTAGCTAGGTCTGATTTTAGTTCAGTATTATTAATCTTTGAAGTATCAATAGTTGCTGTATTACCATCTCTAGTGACAATACCACCCAAACTTTCAATTAAACTTAATGACTTTTCAGTATCTTCAATCTCGGGAATATTAGTAATTTTTATTTTTTGAGTCGACAAAATAGCAACTGGAATGATTTTTAAAACTGAATTTTTGGCTCCCTTGATATCTATTTCACCGGCTAGTGGCTGTTTACCTAAAATTATGTATTTTGGCATAAAAAACGTATTAATTTTTAATTTAGTATATCGTAAAACTTAGATTTAATCAATCTAGACAAAATATAATATGTTTGACATTTATTTATTAAAAAATAATCTTTTCTTGATTTTTTCTCAAAAAAAAGCTAAAATATTAAAATTAATAAAAAATATATGAATATAAACCTTCGTCGTCTTCTGGCACTTGCTTTTATAGCTGGTTTTTTTATTTTATTACCAATAATTTTAAATTACGCTCGCGGTTATCGTTTTGATGCCAATAAAAATCAAATGGTCAGCACTGGTGGAATTTCAGTTAACTCCAATCCAAAAAATGCTCAAGTTTTTCTCAATGGTAATTATGAAGAACCAAATTTATTTGAAAAGTTTCTTTTGCCATTCAAAAATTTTCTTGGCATGCGTAAAATGGGAGGCACCACCCCCGCTATTTTTCAAAATTTAATTCCTGATGAATACAATATTGAAGTTACCAAAGATGGCTATTATCCTTGGCAAAAAAAAATCAACGTCTATGCTGAACAAGTTGTTTTTGCCGAAAACATCAATTTATTTTTACAAAATCCAAAAATTGAAAATCTAGCAACAGCTGATATTCTTTTGGCAAAATTTTCACCCAACGAAGATAAGCTTATTTACACCACTAAAAATGAAGATAAATGGGAACTTTATGCTTTAGATTTAGCAAACTTGGAAAATAAATTACTCTATAAATCTTCTTATGAAATCGAAAAAATTGTTTGGTCAAATATCGGCTCGAGCCTTTATCTTAAAACAAAAAATAATAATGAATACGTTTTTATTGACACCAATGACACGACTAAAACATTTTATTTAAAAAACTTTACCTCGATCACTAATCTGAGTTTAAAAAGTACCGCTCTCGAGCTAACTAATTTGAAATGGGATGCTAACAATTCAGATAAACTCTATTTTCAAAACAAAAATAAAATTTATGAAATTAATCTGACAACTCAAACCGTTGATAATTTTCATGAATTTGCTTATCAAGATACTAAATCGATTGCTGACTTTTTTGTCAAAGATGGCTCGATTTGGGCAATTCAATTATTTTCAGAAGAGGCTGAATTAAAAAAGTTTGCTCAACAAAAAACCGCCCCAAGTACCGAGAACGAAATTAGCCAAACAATTTCAATTTTACCAAGCTCAAATCAATATCAATTCGTCGATTACAAAAACGATCTAATTGCCATCAAAAATATTCAATCAAAAAATATTTTTATTATCAACCCTCAAATTAATCACCTTGAAAGATCAGTCATTGCCAAATTTTTTGCTAATGATTTTGTTTGGGATAATCAACAAAACCGCATTCTTTATTGGGATAATTTTGAAGCTGGGATTATTAATCTCAATAAAAACGACGAATATGCTCAGAGTTATCAGGAAGTTCTTTCACGCTATAGCCAACAAATCTCCGGCGCTTATTGGAGTGAAGATGAAAATTATGTCATTCTCGGCTTAGAAAAAGAGCTCTCGGCCATCGAAATTGATAATCGTGATAAACGCAATATCAGCCAAATTACAGTCGTTAATTCCATCAACTCTTTTGATCTCAAAAACAAAAACATCGTCTATCTGATTGGGAAAATAAACAATGTTTCTGGAATTTATAAAATTGAAACTCAATAATTAAACTTGGGATAATCTTCTAGCTTCTTCATTCATCACCTCCCCTGCCACTAAATTATTGGCACGAAGCCATGATGGGAAAGTCCCTGCATCAGTCCACCAGCCATTTAACTTTTCAAAAGTCATCTGGTTATTTTTGATATAAAAATTATTAACATCAGTAATTTCAAGCTCCCCTCTGCCTGATGGTTTCAAAGTTTTGATCACATTCCAAACTTGTTTGTCATACATATACAAACCAGTGACTGCCAAATTACTTTTTGGATTTTGTGGTTTTTCTTCAATATTTAAAATTTTATCACCCTCGATTTCAGCCACGCCAAATCTTTGAGCATCATCAACTTCTTTGAGAAAAACTTTGGCTCCAATAGACTGTTTTTCGAAGTTTTTGACAGCATTAATCATACTATCTTGAAAAATATTATCTCCGAGAATTACTGCAACTTTTTCTTCATCAGCAAAATCTTCGCAAAGCCCAAGTGCCTGAGCAATTCCACCTGCTTCATCTTGAATTTCAAATGAAAATTTAGCTCCAAAATCTTTACCCGATCCTAATAAGTTTAAGAAATGACCTGCATTACCTGGACCAGAAACAATCATGATATTAATAATTCCAGCTTCGATCAATTTATCAATTGGATAATAAATCATCGGCTTGTCATACACTGGCAGCAAATGCTTGTTGGTAACTTTTGTGTTGGGGTACATTCGGCTACCCGTACCTCCCGCCAAAATTATTCCTTTCATAGTTTTTAATTAGGTTGCTTTATTTAATATTTCTAAAAACTTTTTTACTTTTTCATTATTTTCTATTTTAGAAAGTTCAGAGGTATTATAATCTCTTTTTACATTATTAGGAGTTGCTGTTTCGTCAATATAATATTTTTCTAAAATATTTAACCCCTTATCAGCTAAAATATTGATTCCTTGATATGAATTTGTAATTTTATAATATTCACCGTCAGGAATTATTATTTCATTTTTCAAAAGTTCATCAATCATAACAAGCGCTGGATAATAATAATTTGGCGAAGAATCACCTTGTGGGGATTTATTGACTAAACTATCAAAAATTGTTCCTAATTTAGCTATAAATTGAATTTCGGCTAATTTATTTCTTTCTACATCGTCTTTAATTTTTTTTAACCGCCTTTTTAGAATTGTCATTCCAACCATTTCAGCTTTTGACTCTTCTAAAATATTCACTTCATCACCTACATCAATTCTTTTTATAACATTTTCATCTTCTGACACCATTACTGTATGACCAAGTTCATGCAAAACATTTTCGCGTATTGCCGCCTCATTATATTTTTCTGGGTATGAGATGTCTTTGAAAATTTTTTTTATTAAAGGAAACTCTCTTTTGGTAGCAACTTCAGTGATTTTATCTATATAAACAATTATACTGATTTTATCAGAGACACCTCTGGTCGACTGATAGGTGTTTTCACCAAAAGCAAGGGGAACAATACTTAATTGTGGTTTTGGTGTTTTTAATGATTCATTTAAAGCATGTGATTTTTCTTGGGTTAAATTTTTAGCCTCTTTTTGATAAGGTTTTATATCTGCTTCTAACTTTTTTGTTTCTGCTGTTTTTAAACCTAATTTTAATTCTGGATCTACTTTTTCTGCCTCTCCAGTTACTGATGAATAACCCTGAAAATCAATAACTATTGGACAACCAGAATTAGCTAGTTTGACTAGTTGCTCACTTAACTTCGTCCATCTTTTATAATTTTTTTCAAAATCAGTTTGTTTTAAATTGTGAGCACTAGCTAATTTTCTTAAAAAAACAGGTAGTCTTTTATATGTTTTGGGTAATTTTTTTTCATCAAGCATGTTTTCTGCCTTATCAGCCATAATTTTAAAACTTCTAACTATTTTTGGCCACTCAAACATAAAAACTTCTGAATAGACTAAATTTCTCGTTTTGTTTCCTTCTTTTTCCTTATATAGATTATAAATATAACCAGAACCATTTCTTTCTCTGTCTATAGATTTACTTTTTCCTCCTGGCATATCAGCAATTTTTATTTGTTTATCATAGGCCGAATCAAATAGTTTTCCAAATCTAATTGCTAATTCAACAAAAAAATCAATTTCATCAATTGTCATTTCTCCAATTTTTTGACTACCTTCATTTTTTTTTTGCAGAACCCATTGTCGCAAAAGAGCAATTTCAGCTAATTGTCTTTCAGATGTTAAACCAACAAGTTCGCGCCAAGCTTCAGAGGATGCGTCTCTCAAATTTTCAATATTACCAAGTTGTCTAGTGTCAAACTTTTCTGATAAGTTAGAATAATCCGTTAATATGTTTCTGGTTTTAAAATATTTTTTACTTTTTGGAAGGTTTTCACTCCAAACTTGCGCTTGTTGTTCAACCAAGGGTCCTATTTTTTCTTCCCATTTTTCTCCAACAATCTTGCGAGCTGCTTGAAAAAAATCGTCAACACTTGTGACTTCTGGACAAGATGGCCAACCTTCATTTTTTATTACCTCCACTAAAAGTTCTCGCACCTTTAATCTAAGTTTCATTCCAGAAGACATTTTTTCTTTATTTTTATGATAACCTAAAGTATCTTCTTCTCTATTTTTTTTTGAAGGAAAATGAGAGCCAAAACGTGAATTTTTTGCTTTATTTTTTAGTAATTGATTCTTTGGTTCTTCTTTTTTTTTAGTCTCAGAAAAATCAATATTTGGAAATTCTATGTTCATATTTTTTATTTTAATTTTAACAACTTGCCAAATATTCTTTAACTGCTTCGCGCCAATCACGCATCGATCTCAATTTATTATTGATCAGCATTGAATTCTGTGGTCTTTTAGCTGGTAAAGGATAATCTTCGGTAGTACATGGATCAATCACGACTGTAACATTTTTTAAATCCAAACTCATCTTGGCTAAATTATACCAAGTTGTCTTTGGACCATCGTTTGAAAGATGATAAATTCCATATTCTGGCCTGTCTTCAATAAAATCTCTGACTCGCAAAGCTAAATCTTTGGCATAAGTTGGACGACCATATTGATCATCAATAACTTTAAATGGACTTAATTTTTGTCCTTTTTGAATTATTGAGTCAATAAAATTTTTACCATTTCGACCAAAAAGCCAAGAAAGACGAATTAAATAAAATTGATCTGTATTTTGAATTAATAATTTTTCACCGAGATATTTTGAACGACCATAAGCACTAATTGGATTTGGCTGGTCATTTTCATTATAACCTTCAGTCTTTTGTCCATCAAAAACATAATCAGTCGAAAAATGAAAAATTGGTACTTTTAATTTGTGAGCCACTTCAGCCAAAACTCCGACCGCTTCGCCATTAATTTTATTAGCCAAGTCTACTTCTTCTTCAGCTTTATCCACAGCAGTATAACCAGTTGCATTAATAATAAAATCAGGAGATAAATCAAAAACTTTCTGGCGAATTTCATCGAAATTAGTCAAATCGCAATCTTCCTTTACCCAAGCTATTGGCGAATAATCACTTAATACTTCAACTAGTTCGCTACCCAATAAACCATCAGCACCCAAGATTAAAATTTTTGGCTGTTTTTCATTCATTTATTTTTTGTATTGCTGTTGATAATAATCGAGATATTCACCCGATTTTATTTTTTGCCACCAACTATAATTATTACTATACCAATCAACGGTTTCTTTCAAACCTTCTTCGAAATCTTTTTCTGGTTTCCAGCCGAGACTCATCAACTTATCCGGATTGACCGCATAACCAAAATCATGTCCAGGACGATCAGTGACTTTTTCGATATAACCCATGTCTTTACTGGTCAATTTCAACAACATATTAGTCAGCTCTTTGTTTGAAATTCTAAAACGAGTTCCAATATTATACACTTCGCCCAGCTTACCATAGTGACAGATTAAATCAATTGCTCGACAATGGTCGCTGGTATGAATCCATTCGCGAAATTGCATTCCCTCGCCATACAATGGCACCTTCTTGTCTTCGAGTAAATTGGTGATAAAAAGTGGGATAATTTTTTCAGGATATTGGTGCGTGCCATAAAAATTGCAACTATGTGTCATGATTACTGGTGTTTTGTAAGTATGATAATATGCTGCACACATCATGTCAGCACCCGCCTTGGAGGCACTGTAGGGGCTAGACGGGTCGAATTTAGTCTCTTCGCTAAACTCCTGGGATTCGTCCTGCACCATCCCAAAAACCTCGTCAGTCGAAATCTGAATCATCTTTTTTGCTAAGCCGTTACGAGTTGCTTCGAGTAAAACAAAAGTTCCAAAAATATCGGTTTTTAAAAACGAATCGGGGTTAAGAATTGAACGATCGACGTGAGTTTCGGCAGCATAATTAACGATCAGATCGACGCCATCGCCAAGAGCTTTTTTAACATCTTCAGCATTTGAAATATCACCTTGAATAAATTTATAACGGGAATTTTTTTCGATTTCTGTGAGATTTTCCAGATTGCCAGCATAAGTCAATTTATCTAGATTAATAATTTCATAATCCAAATAATTTTTCAAAATATATTTTATAAAATGCGAACCCATAAAGCCCGCTCCCCCAGTAACTAAGATTTTCATAATTTAATTCTCTTTTTTAAACTTCTTAAAAAAATGTTGGTTTCTTCAAAAAACGGTTTTTCTAGACTCTTGCCAGTTTTTGTGAACATAGCGGCATGAAAATTATTATTATTCCAAATTATCGCCCCAACAATATCATTATACATCGGCTTTTTTGCTTTTTTAAATTGAGCAATTTCTTCAGGATCATAAACTTTTTTGTCAGCAAATGATTTTAGAGAATTACAAATTGGTAAATCATGACAAAAGATTGTCGCTCGCAAAATACTTAAGGTCCCAACACAATCCAAACGATCAGCATCTTTAAAAGCTTTGGTTAAAGGTTTATCATTTTTATCACCTCGACCATGTCTTTTGATAGCTTCCAGAATTTCATCTCTATCTTCCAAGCTAATTTCTTTAATGCCTTCCAAAAATGGTCTGGCAATAATTTCTGACATTTCAGCGTGCAATAATCCTTTCTCATAGTTTTCTTTACCCTGACCAATATCGTGTAGTAAAGCCACCATTTGCATTTTAAATTTATCTAAGCCTTCACTAAGTGCAATTTTTTCTGCCCACACCTTAACTCGCAAAACATGAGAAAAATCATGGCTAGTATCCACTAATTCCGACATCTCAGCCCGTGCAAAAATTTCAGTTTTCTTTAAAATTTGAGTTTTAGTCATTATAAATTCTTATTTTTTTAGTCAAAATTTCAGCTTGTCCGTCATCATATTTATCCCCTGCCCAAAGTTTTAGCCCATCGTTTTCAAATCTCGGGATAATATGAAAATGAACATGAGGAACCACTTGACCTGAAACTGAAAAATTATTTTGGTTAAAATTAAAACCTTCGGCACCAGTCACTTCCATAATTTTTTGAGCAATTCTTTTTGAAACCACCAAAATATTTTTTAAAACATCGTCTGGAGTATCAAGAATTGTTTCGTAATGTTTCTTGGGAATTACTAAAGTATGCCCTGGATTGACTGGAATAATATCCAAAAACGCCAAGATGTCATCATCTTCATAAACTTTGTAACTTGGAATTTCGCCACTGACAATTTTACAAAAAATACAATCCATTTCTATTCAATTTTAAATCTTGAATTTTCTTCGGCTTCATGACGAATCTCATCGACTGGTTCTTTTTTATCTTTGCCAGCATAAAGCCCATCTGGCTGATTAATATACCAAGCACCATTTTCTGAAACACATTTATAGCCATGAACCACGCCTGGTGGGACAATCACAATCGTCGGCTTATCTTCACCAACAATCATAGTAAAATGTTCACCATAAGTTACTGAATCTTTGCGGTCATCCCAAAGATACATTTCAAAATTACCGGGACCAAAAAAACAAAAATAATCTGATTGATGTGTGTGTTCATGAGGTCCACGAACAATATTAAATTTTGAAAAAGAAACATAGGCCATTTGTGGAATAAAATTTATCTCATCAGAGCGATAAAATTCAGCCACCCAACCTCGTGCATCTTCATATTTTTTTGCCTCTTTTATTATTACGCCTTCAATCATAAAATTGAGTTAAATTATTACTTTTTGATTATACCATTTTTAGCTTTTAAAACAAGCAGAAAACCCATATCACCTAAAATTAATTCGGGGTTGTCAAATATTTCAAAGTAACCTAGAATTATGTTATGAATCCTAAAGTTTCCATCATAATTCTCAACTGGAATCGACTCGACGACACTCTCGAGTGCCTCGATTCCTGCCTCCAGCTTAATTACCCAAATTACGAAATTTTGGTTTATGACCAGGGTTCAGACCGAAATGAAGCCGAAATTGTCTGCCAGAAATATCAAGCCTATCCCCAAATCAAATCAATCCGCCTCGATAAAAATTATGGTTTCGCTCAAGGTGGCAACCTTGGAATTAATGAAGCTTTTAAAGATTCTGAAGTAAAATACGTCGTTTGCCTAAATAATGACACTGTCATCGAGCCAGATTTTGTGACCAAGCTAGTCGAAACCGCTCGGCAAGGCTTCGATATGGTCGGTGCTCAAGTTTTTAATTATACCGATCACAATCAAGTTGATAATTTCGGGATGGAAGTTACCGCCTCGATGCTAACTTTTAATCGTCTAAATTTTCAAAGCACGCTTTTTTGTCCATCAGGCTGTGCGGTGCTTTATTCGCGACAGCTTTTAGAACAAGTCAAACTTGAAAATAATTATTTTGATCCCGATTTCTTTTGCTATGCCGAAGATTGGGATTTGGGTTTTCGAGCACTACTTCAAGGTTTTAAGCCAGCCATCGCCGAAACTAAAGTTTTTCATAAAGGCAGTGCTTCGACTAGCAAAATGAGTGGCTTTTCGATTTATCATACCTACCGCAATTCTGTCTGGGTAATTCTTAAAAACCTACCGACCAAGTTATTGTTCAAATACATTTTAAAAATTAAACTCGGTCACTGGGCGATTATCTTAAAAAACACTTTGCGAGGTGATTTGAAACTAATTTTGAAAGCTTATATCTGCTCCTGGTCTAGAATTTTCATAGTTTTGAAACAGCGCCAGCTAGTTCAACTCAATCGAAAAATAACCGATCAGGAATTGGAAAAGTTTATTAATTCTAAAATATTTTCAAAAGATTATCTATAAAATTATGACACAAGAAACAATGGACTTAAACTCAGAAAAACCAGAAAAAGAAATGGCTCTTGAAGAAATAAAAGCTGAATTAATAGAAAGAGCCAAAAAAGATTGCTCAAATATGGAGCCGGCTATTAATGAAACCTGCCCAGACGGTTTTTCTATAACTAAAATTGATTTTGGGGATAAACATATACATAAAATTATTTTTTATTACAACGATCCTGGTGATGAAAATCATAGCACAAAATCAGTTGGATATAATTTTATTACAAAAGAATATTTATAATAAATAAACTTCAGTAGTTTTAATTTAATATAAAATTAATATCAATTAACTTCTAGATATTGACTAAATATCTGTTTTGTGGTATAGTTAGGTTAACTTGAAAGGGAGGGCTAAGATGTCAAAAAAAGTACTACTGGTTGATAGCTCGTATTTTTTAGCCTTATTAAAGGCTATCATGGAAGATGAATGGACTGGATCGGCAGTTGAATTATGCAACCCAACTACTGAGGAACTTGAAGCTGAATTAATGACCAGAGAATATTGGCTCGTTATCACTGGTTGTAATATGCCTCGTATACAAGGAAAAGCCGTTTTAGAACTTTCAAAAAAGTATGGCTGCAAGACCATACTTCTATCGGTAGACGATCCCGCCGAAGAGACAAAAAAAACAGCCGATTGCTTTCTTCCGAAAGAAATCGGCTTTGAAGAAAAATTATTACTTGCTGTCAACGTACTAGCCGAAACCCCTGAATAAGGGGTTTCTCTATTTCTGAACTATTTTTACTAAATACAAATTACTTCTAACCTTTTGTGTTTTATCAAAACTCATTTCAAAACTTTCAAATTTTATTTGATTTTCATTAAGCCATTTTTGGAGATCATCAGTAAATACCAGCTGATAGACATTCTCCTCTGCTTGAATTAAATTTTTAACAGCTTCAAAATCAGCATCTTTTTGCAAAGCATAAATTACTTTTTTCTCTGGGTATAGTGCTTTGTCGAGCGAACCGGTGATAAAAATTGAATTTTTTTCAGCCAGTTGATCAATTTTTTCCAAAATTATTTGATTTTTAGTTAAATCTTGTTGAATTTTTATCAACCCACTATTTAAATCTAAATAAACCAATTTGAAACAAAAAATAAAACAAATAAAAATCGCAATTTTATATACCCATTTGTATTGTGGAATTGCTTTTATTTTTAGCAAACCCAGTGCTATCCACGGAATCATTAGTAAATAAATCGGCAAAAAATATCGCAGATATGACGAACCGATCGTTACTCGACTCCCACTAACAACATCGGCAAAATACCAGCTGCCATAAGATAATAAAATCAAACCAACCACACCAGCCAAAATTAGCAGAAAACCTTTGGGTTTATTTTCAGTTTGTCGCCAATTTTTGATTACAAAAAATATACCCAAAAGAAAAAATAAGTTTGTTATCCAAAAAAATTGCAAAATAAAATCTTTAAAATTTTGCCAGATATTGTGTAATGAAAACCCAAACGGCACCAAGACTAATTTAATAAGATGATACGCTTGATTGACGATAGTTTGACTTTGCTCAAGCTGAGCTCCAGAGCTCACAGAAGCTGGATTATAGCCGAAATTAAAGTAACTGCCATAAATGTGTTGATTTAGGTTTAAAACCGGCCAGAAGACCAAAATTAAGCTCAGAAAGCCTAATCCTAAGCCCAACCAGTTTATTTTATTACGTTTTAAGACTAAAATTAGAATAAAAGCCATCCCAACCCAAATAATTTCAGACAATCGAGTTATCAAAGCCAAGCCAATCATAATTCCCGACACACAATATAAACAGGCTTTTTTATTATCCAAAGCCTTGAGCAATAAATAAATTCCCGCCAACAAAAACGTCAAAAAAGCAATATTATTAAACATCGTCCGACTAGCATAATACCACCATGCCGGCTGAATAAATAACAGAAAACTCGACAGCAATGCCAGCCTTTTGTCGTCAAAAATATACTCGATCAATAAATAAAAAAACCAGACTCCGATAATTGCCAAAATTGGCGTCAAGTAAATTATCGCCTGCCAACTAAATAATTTTGCTAGCAAACCATAAATCATTGGGAAACCGACGACAATCCCTGGAAAAACCTGATCCCCTTTTGACTCCATCCAGCGAGGTTTGATGGTGCCATTGGCAATTTCGTTCAACGGCTCAGTATAATTCATTTGCCAAGTCTGAGAATAATTTTTGGCAAAATTAAAATATTGAACTTCGTCGGGTGAATTAAAATGATAAGTCGTTGAAAAATTCAAAAAACAATAAGCTAGC
>JBAYNP010000002.1:0-19985 GCA_041678785.1 Patescibacteria group bacterium
CAGCTTTACTGATCCAAACGGCAACGTAATCTCATGGTGTTCAGCTGGAATGGTTGGTTTCAAAGGACCAAAAAAAGCGACTCCTTATGCTGCTGGTGTGATTGTCAAACAAGCTGCTGAAGCTGCTCGTGAAAAGGGTCTCGAAGAAGTCAGTGTTTTTATCAAGGGCGTCGGGATGGGCCGAGAAGGAGCTATTAGAGCTATTTCAGCCAATGGAATCACTATTTCATCAATCAAAGATACTACTCCGATACCTCACAATGGTTGTCGACCTAAGAAAGTTAGAAGAATATAAAATAATATGGGAAAATATCTAGGACCAAAATGTAAGCTTTGTCGTCGAGAAGGAAGAAAACTTTTTCTAAAAGGGGACCTTTGTTATTCAGTCAAATGTCCTTTTGCTAAGAGAAAATATGCTCCAGGCGTTCATGGTAACAAACGACAAGACAAGCTTTCGGAATATGGCAAACAGCTTCGTGAAAAGCAAAAAGCTCGAAGAATCTATCATCTCCAAGAAAAGCAATTTAGTAATATTTTTGTCACCGCTAGCGCCAAACAAGGCGATGCTGGCGAAAACTTACTTCAAGCTTTGGAATTAAGATTGGACAATGTGATTTATCGTGCTGGTTTTACTCCTTCGAGAGATGCTGCTAGACAATTAGTCAACCACGCTCATTTTAGAGTTAATGATAAGAAAAATAGTATTGCCTCCTGTGCCATGAAGGTCGGAGACAAGATTACTGTCAAAGTAACTTCAAAGAGCAAGGCTGAAATCGAAGAAAGAGTCAAAAGTAATGTCAAAAATACCGAAATCCCAACCTGGCTCAATGTCAACGTCAAGGATTTGAGTATTGAGATTCTGGCTAGACCAATTGGCGTCGAATTACCACAGGATATTGACACCAAGCTAATCGTCGAATACTATTCAAGATAAGATTTTTAAATAAAATAATTAGGAGGCATTATTATGAAAAAAATCAGTTTACCAAAAAAATTCGAAGTCCAAGAGATCAAGGACAACAAAAACAGAGCTAAGGTCATTATTGAACCTTGTTATCCTGGTTATGGTAATACGATTGGCAACGCTTTGAGAAGAGTCTTGCTTTCATCACTGCCTGGAGCTGCTGTCGTCGCTGTCAAAATCAAGGGCGTGCATCACGAGTTTTCAACTATCGAATTCGTCAAAGAAGACGTAGTTGATATTATTCTCAATCTTAAACAATTGAGACTCAAGATGGATCCAAACGCTGAAATGACCGTTATCGAGCTCAATGCTTCTGGAAAAAAGATTGTCACTGCTAAAGATATCAAGACAACTGGTGGCATCGAAGTTTGTAACCCAGAATTAGAAATTGCTACTTTGACTGATAAAAAAGCTAGTTTAGAAATGAAAATTTGGGTCAAAATGGGCCGCGGTTATGTCCTCGTCGACGAACATTCTGATATGGAATTTGAAATTGATACCATTGTTGTCGATTCTTCATATACGCCAATTACCAACGTCGCCCTAGATGTAGTTAATGTCCGTGTTGGTGATCGAATCGACTTTGATAAAATGATTCTCGATATCGAAACCGATGGAAGTATTACTCCAAAAGATGCCGTTATCGCTTCAACTGAAATTTTAATTGACCAATTTAACTTTATTCTTGATCCTTCAAAGGGCAATATGAGTGATGAAGATGTACCTTCAATCAAAGAAGTCGAAGAAGAAGTTGTTAAAGAGGTTAAAAAAGATAAAAAAATTAAGAAAGATTCAAAGAAATAATTATGCGACACCGAAAGAATACCAAAACCTTAGATCGAAAAACTGGACCACGCAAGGCTCTGTTAAAGAACTTGATTGGCAGTCTTTTAATCTATGAAAAAATCGAAACCACCGAAGGTAAAGCTAAAGTTATCAAACCAATGGTTGAAAAATTAATCACTATCGGTAGAGTTAACGACCTAACATCAAGACGCCGACTTATCAAAGAATTACCAGCTGGGAGTGTTGTTGATAAAGTTTTAGATATTTTAGGTCCAAGATATAAAGCCAGAACTGGTGGTTATACTAGAATTGTCAAACTCAGTCCTCGAAAAGGTGATGGTGCTGAAGTGGTTCAAATTAGTTTTGTTTAATTAAATTTTTATGGCACAGCAAGTTAATCGTGAAAAACATACTCTCGATGCCTCAGGTCAAGTTCTGGGTCGTTTAGCAACTCAGATTGCTATGATTTTGATGGGTAAAAACAAACCTAGCTATATGACATATATCGACATGGGTGATTTTGTTGACGTAATTAATGTCGATAAAATTGAAGTCACTGGTGCAAAGTTAGATTTCAAGCTTTACCAACATCACTCAAATTATCCTGGTGGTTTGAAAACCAAGAAAATGAAAGAGCTTTCCAAGACCGAATGGGTAAAAAGAGCCGTGATGAATATGCTTCCAAAAAACAAATTGCGCATTGAACGCATGAAACGATTAAAGATAAGTTAATTCTATGACAGATAAAAAAACTAAAAAAGAATATTACTACGGCAAAGGTGGTCGCAAGACCAGCGTCGCTCAGGCTAGAATTTATCCAAAAGGTAAAGGTAAAATTACCGTCAACGATAAAGAATATACTTTGTATTTCCCAGTTGATTTACAGCCAAAAATTTATGCTCCGTTGGTAGCAGTTAGTTTAGATAAGGCTGAATTCGACATTTCACTCAAAGTTTCTGGTGGTGGTACCAATGGTCAAGCCGATGCTAGTCGTCATGCAATTGCCAGAGCTTTGCTCGATTTAGATGATGAAGCTTATCACCCAATTCTCAAAGCCGAAGGATTCCTGACTCGTGATGCTCGTAAAGTCGAACGTAAGAAATTTGGTCTTAGAAAAGCTCGAAGATCCCCACAGTGGAGTAAACGTTAATTTTTATCGATATATAAAAATCACTTCGAAAGAGGTGATTTTTGGTTTTGGAAATATAATTTGTCGAACACACAAAACAAAAAAGTTCGGTCCCTGAGCGGAGTCGAAGGGTAAATTCTCGATAATCGGTTTAAACACAACCCCTCGACTCTGCTCGGGGACCGGTATTGATACGTTTTGATTAAAATCAAAATTTAACACACCAACTTTTATAAAATACTAAACAAAAATCAACGCTCGTAGAGACATGCCATGGCATGTCTCTACAACCACAATTTATTAAAAGTAACACTGCAATTAGGGAACCAAAATAAAACCAGTCCCACAAGAGCGGTCCTTGAGCCTGTCGCCTGCCTGCCGGTAGGCAAGAAAGGTGAGCTCTTGATGCTTAATCTTATCACAACAACCCCTCGACAGGCTCGGGGACCGATTTTTATTTTACTTTGCCAGTAAATATTAAAAAGCTTATATATAGTGATAATTCTGATAACGCCCACTAAGGACGTTATCTTTTTATAAAAATATGCTAGACTATAAGTATGAGTCATGATGGAAAAATCACTAAAAACACGCTTTATCTAAGTTCAGCTTATGTTGTCCAAAAGCTACTCGCTTTTGTTTATTTTGCGTTATTAGCCCGATTTCTTGGCGCCGACAATATCGGCAAATATGTTTTTGCCCTTTCATTCACGACCATCTTTTCGATTTTTATCGATCTTGGTTTGAGCTCAGTCTTGATCCGAGAAATTGCCAAGTTTCGCGATAAAGCCAAAGATTATATTAGTAATGTTATCGGAGCTAAAATTTTGCTAGCAATCATGACTTATGGCCTGACGATCTTTTTTGTAAATATTTTGAATTATCCACTTGCAACTCGACAGTTGGTTTATTTGTCGGGCTTTATTATGATTTTGGATTCATTCACTCTAAGTTTTTATGCGGTTTTACGAGGTTTCCAAAAAATAAAATTTGAAGGTTTGGGCACCATCATTCACCAGCTAATCGTAATTAGTCTCGGATTTTTGGCAATTAAGCTTGGTCTGCCGATTATCTTTTTTATCGGCGTCGTCTTGTGTGCTAGTGCGTTTAATTTCTTGTTTTCATTATCACTGCTAATTTTTAAAGAAAAGATCGCGATCAAGCCAACTTGGCAAAGAGAAACGATCAAGATGCTATTTATAATTGCCTTGCCATTTGCAATCGCGGGAATTTTTTCTCGAGTTTATTCCTATATTGATCAAATCTTGCTTTCAAAATTAGCCGGGGACACCGCCTTGGGAATTTATAGCGTGGCTTACAAATTAACTTTTGCTCTACAATTTATTCCAGCAGCTTTTGGAGCCTCGATTTTTCCAGCCTTTGCTAATTTTTATGCCAATTCGCGTGAGCATTTGGCCCAGACCTTTGAAAAGGCGATTCGCTATTTGACAATTCTGGTCATGCCGATTAGTCTAGGAACAATAGTTTTGGCTCGAGAAATAATTTTAAAAATTTATGGCCAAGAATATGTCTTGTCGATTTTGCCATTGCAAATTTTGATTATTGCCTTGATATTTATTTTTATCAATTATCCACTGGGGGCACTGCTCAACGCTTGCGATCACCAAAAAACCAATACCTACAATGTCGGCATCGCGATGCTCATCAATATTATTTTGAACGTAATTTTAATTCCAAAGTTTTCATTTATTGGTGCTAGTCTAGCGGTTTTAGTAAGTTATGTTTGCTTGGTCGGAATCAATTTTTATTATGTTCCACAAATTTTAGAATATAAATTATCTCGATTATTGTGGTTGTTTTTAAAAACATTAACCGCTGCCGCTATCATGGCGATTATAATTTATTGTGCTAAAAGTTTTATTAATTTTTGGTGGCTAATAATTCCAGGCGGTTTGATTTATTTTGTAATGATTTATCTTTTTGGTCTAATTTCAAAAAACGACCTGGCTTCAATTTTTAATATTTTTAAACGCAAAAATGAAAATATTAGTTATTAATCCGACTTTCAAAAGTGGACTTTCTCAATATACTTATTTTTTTTGCAAAGCTCTAGATGAAAAAGGTCTCGATTTTGTTTTATTGACTACACGAGGTGAAAATGAAATTGATTTTTTCAAACCAAAATTCAAAGTTTATAAAGATTTATACCAAATTAATCAAGGCTCATATTTAGCCAACGCTTGGTATTATGGCAAAAATAAAAATATTATTCGAAAGATTGTTGATGAATATCGACCTGATGTAATTCATTTTCAAGGCCTTTTAAAACCAGATGGTGATTATGAATTTATTGAATATCTCCAAAATCGTGGTAATAAAAAAATTAAAATAGTTTATACGGCCCATTACATTTTACCTTATGAGGCTTCGCTAAAACATAAACAAATATATTCTAGAATCTATAATAAAGTCAATCAAATTATTGTTCATGCCGAACAAAACAAAGATGAATTGGCAGCTGGTTTTGGTGTCCCACGAGAAATTATTACCGTAATTCCTTATGGTAATCTAATTGAAATCGCTCAAAAAAGCCCTGAATTAAACCTATTTGAAGCCCGCAGTCTTTTGGGTTTAGAAAAAGATGATTTCTGTTTGTTGTTTTTTGGAGCTATTCGAGATTATCGTGGACTAGATGTTTTACTAAAATCAATGCTTTATCTCAAAGAACATCCAAAAATAAAATTGATGGTTGTCGGTGAAATGCAACAAAAATCAATTTGTAATGATCTGATTGATGTTTTAAAAATTAGAAATGCAGTTAGTTTTTATCTCGAGTATATTCCAATCAAATATATTGGACAATATTTTTATGCTTCTAATTTGGTGGTTTTACCATACAAAAAAATCTATCAAAGTATCGCCGTACAACTAGCTTTTGCGTTTAATCGTCCCGTTTTATCGACTAATGTCGGTGGAATTGCTGAAGTTATCGAAAATGATAAAAATGGTTGGCTAGTTCAACCAAATAATCCCAAGGCTCTGGCAGAAAAAATATTAGAATTATATAAACAACCGCGACAAGAAATTAATCAAGTCGGACAAACTGCTTATCAAATTGCCAAACAAAAATATACTTGGGAAGAAACCGCCAAAAAAACACTTATTGTCTATAAAAAATAACTATGCTAAAAGTTAGCTTTATTATCCCAACTTATAATAATCAAAAAACAATTGAGAAGTGCCTGAAAAGTATTTTTGAGCAGAGTTTTAATGATTATGAAATTATTGTAGTTAATGATGGTTCGACTGATAAAACTCGAGAAATTTTGAAAAAATATCGAGCTAAATTAAAAATTATTGATCAACCAAATCAAGGTGCTCCTGCTGCCAGAAATAGGGGATTCAAAGTTTCGACTGGTGAATATATTTTTTTCTGTGATGCTGATATTCTTCTTGTCAAAAACGCTTTGGAAAAAATGGTTTCTGCTCTAGATAATTACCCTCAGGCAAGTTATGTTTATTCGTCATTTCATTTTGGCTGGAAAAAATTTAAACTCAATCCTTTTGATCCAGAAAAATTAAAACAACTAAATTATATTTCAGCCAATTCACTAATCCGACGCCGAGACTTTCCTGGCTGGGATGAATCTTTAAAAAAATTTCAAGACTGGGATTTGTGGCTGACAATGCTCGAAAAAGGCCGTTCGGGAATTTGGATTCCAGAAATGCTTTTTAAAGTTCAAACCAAAGACAGTAAAATTAGCTCTTGGTTGCCAAGTTTTGTGTATAAAATTCCCTGGCTCAAACTTAAACGAGTTAAGGAATACGAGGTGGGAAGAGAGGTTGTTTTGAAAAAACATGGATTAACAACTAAATAAATTTTGACCAAAATTTTGGTTGAATGTTTAAATAAAATATAGTAAACTAAGCTTTATGAAACTTTCAATTATTACAGTTGGCTGGAAAGTCAAAGATTTGCTCAGGGAATGTTTGACTTCGATATTTGAACAAACTCAAAATATTGATTTTGAGGTTTTTGTCATTGATAACAATTCTGGTGATGGCACAGCTGAAATGGTTCAAAATGAATTTCCTCAGGTTAATTTAATTATTAACCCAGGCAATAGTGGTTTTGCCAAAGCCAATAATCAAGCAATTGTTCGTGCCAAAGGAGAATATGTTTTACTACTAAACCCAGATACTAGAATTCTCGATCGAGCCTTGGACAAAATGGTTAGTTTTATGGAATCAAAAACAAACTGTGGGATCGGGGCTTGTAAATTATTAAATTCTGATTTATCACTCCAGCCATCGATTCGTCGTTTTCCAAAGCTGATTGATCAAGTTTTAATTTTACTCAAAGTTCAACATTTATTTGCTAATTTAAAAATTTTTAAAAACTATTTAGCAACTGATTTTGATTATGCTCAAGACAGCCAAGTCGATCAAGTGATGGGTGCTTTTATGCTAATCCGTAGAGGAGTAATCGACCAAATCGGAATGCTTGATGAAGAATTTTGGATTTGGTTTGAAGAAGTTGATTTTTGTCAGCGAACCAAAAAAGCTGGCTGGGAAGTCTGGTATACTCCAAGAGCAAATATTGTGCATCATTTTGGACAAAGCTTTAAACAAAAGATGAGTTTTGAAAAACAAAAAATCTTCAACGCCAGTATGCGACTTTATTTTAAAAAACATCATTCTCGTTTAGCATATTGGACGCTGTTACTGGTTCAACCTATTAGTTTAATTCTGGCATGGGGCTATCAAACTTTGCGAAAAAAATAAGGCTTTGGCCTGAAAATATTTTTAACCTCAAAACTCTGGTTCCGTTTTTTGTTTTGGTCGAATTGGCCTCATTTTTGGCTTATTGCCACTCATGGGTCAATGTTAGCATTTTTGGTTTAATCGTGCTTACAGCCCTGTTTTTGAGCCTTAAAAAGCCTATTTTTGGTCTCTATATCGTCTTTGCTGAGCTAATTTTGAGCTCCAAGGGTTATTTCTTCTTTTTAGACCTGGGCGACTTTGCGATGTCACTGCGAATAGCTTTGTTTGGGATCGTCTTTTTGGTCTGGATAATTAAGTTTTTTCAGGCTTGGTCTGCCCAATATCGTCAGACAAAAATTGTCTGGCAGATTCCCGCCGGCTTTTTAAAAATCTGGCAACACAAAATCGGTCGCGGATATTTGTTGCTCGGAATAGTAATTGTTTGGGGAATTGTCTGGGGGCTGATTCAAAAAAATAGTTTGACCAATGTTTTTCTAGATTTTAACAACTGGCTATATTTTTTACTCATTATTCCTTTTGTCGATTGGTTTGATAAGAAAAGTCAGCTTAATAACTTTTTACAACTTTTATTCGCCGGCACGATCGTCTTGTTTATCGAAACGATTTTGATTTCGTATATTTATTCACATCAATATCCGGCCTTAATGATTGCACTGTTTCGCTGGACAACTGATTTTGGTATCGGTGAGATTTCACAGTACATGCTCGGATTTTATCGAGTCTTTATTCAGAGCCAAGTTTTTGTGCTGGCAACATTTTTCATTAGCTTGGCACTATTGTTGATCCAAAAATTTCAGCAAGGCAAATCTCTGTGGTCAAAATATTTATTTATTTTTATCTGTGCCGGTACGACACTTTTAATCTCGTTTTCGCGAAGTTATTGGGTCGGAATTTTTGTGGGAGTCATTGCGTTGTTAATAATTTTAAAAATAAAGTTTAATTTTAGATTCTCCCAAATTTTTAAATCACTTGGACTTTTGATAATTATTGCAATTTTTAATTTTGTCTTGGTTTTTGGAGTCATCAATTTACCACCACAAAAACAGCCATTAAATTTAGCCTACTTATTCGGTAATCGATTACTTCAAGGTGGTGCTGCTGGTCAAAGTCGGATTAGTCAGCTCGAACCACTCAAGCAGGAAATTCTAAAAAGTCCGCTCATTGGTCACGGCTTTGGTCAGACAATTACTTATCAAAGTTTCGATCCGCGACAAATGACCGAGGCCAATCCCGAAGGCTGGTACACGACTTATGCTTTTGAGTGGGGTTATTTGGATATGATTTTGAAATTTGGGATCGTCGGTTTGCTGATTTACTTGTTTTTAATTTTTAATGTTGTAAGATTGACATGGACCAAAATAAAAACCAGTTTATTTGAAAAGCAAAACGATAAAGCTGGTTTGATTTTTGGACTCGTGCTGGGTCTAACAGCAATTGTAGTGACTCATATTTTTAGTCCTTATCTCAATCATCCGCTTGGTATTGGCTATTTGATCTTTTTAAATTCAATTTTGTTTGTAATTTAAAAGGCCGCTCTCATGAGCGACCCTTCTTTAAGAACCTAGGAAACTCCTCTTTAAACCAGATGTTTCCTAAGAAAGTTATAAAAATTAAAATTAAAACTCCGATCACTAGTTCAAGTGCGTTTGGCAAAATAAAACGCACAGCAAACGTGTTTAGCACCCATAAAACAATAAGTGCTAGTAAAAAATGACCGGGATTAAGATGTTTTGGTTGAAAAACTATGGAAAAAGAAATAACAACAGCGATTAGTGTCGCTAATATAGCCCAGCATTTGAATACTAGGCATAAAACAACACATAATACAAATATAACCAAAACCATCACCACGCCAATCTGCACAGTTTCCTCCTTCAAATAATTTATTTGTAACAAACTCATCAAAGTTATATCAAATTAAAAATAAAATGTCAACCCCTAAAATCTCAATCAACATCGTCACTTACAATGGTCTGAAATATTTACCACATTGTTTGAGTTCGATCAAAAATCAAACTTTCGGCGATTATCAGGTTTTGATTATCGATAACAATTCTCAAGACGAGAGTTTAGATTTTATTCAACAGAATTATCCTGAATTTAAAATTTTGGAAAATAAAGAAAATCTCGGTTTTGCCAGAGCCCATAATCTTGGCATTGATCAAAACGAAAGCGAATATATTTTATGTTTGAATCAAGATATAATTTTGGAACCAAATTTTTTGGAAGAGGTGATTGATTTTCTAGATACCAATCCTAAAGTCGGATCTGTTACTAGTAAATTATATTTTTGGGATTTTAAAAATCAACAAAAAACCAATCAAATCGATAGTTTGGGTTTGAAAATTAGCAAAACTTTCAAAATTAGTGATATTTCTCAAGGTGAATTAGATCAAAATGAGTCGAATCAACCACGAGAAATCTTTGGTGTTTCAGGAGCAGCCCCGATTTATCGTCGACAAGCTCTGGAATCGATCAAACTCGATGGTCAATATTTTGACGAAGATTTCTTTATGTATAAAGAAGATGTTGATTTAGCTTTTCGACTGCACTTTGCTGGTTGGCAAGCATTTATGATTTCTAATGCCAAAGCTTATCATGACCGCAGTCTAAAATCTGACGCTAATCTCGTCCAAAATAGACAACAGCGATCAGCTTTTGGTAATTATTATTCCTATCGTAATCATCTTTTTGTGTTATTGAAAAATGTTGATTTGACCACTTTTTGTCTCTACTTTCCTTATATAATTGGCTATGAAATAGCCAAACTAGGTTATCTTATAATTTTTGAACGTAAAACCTTACCCGCAATAATTGACTTTTTCAAAAATTTTGCTAAAGTATGGAAGAAGAGAAAAATCATCCAAAAAACAGCTAAAATTAAACAAATTCGCTGTTGGATTAAATAATTTTTATGTTAGATTTATCTATTGTTATTATCGGTTACAAAAGTCGGGGATTAGTCAAAAATTGTCTGAATTCGATTTACGCTAATTTAGCCAGTTCTAAACTAAATTATAAAATTGTTATTGTAGAAAACGCCTCTAACGACGGTACGATTGAACTTGTGCATGAAAAATATCCACAAGTCAAACTAATCGCTTTAAACAAAAATAGTGGTTATTCCAAGGCAGTCAATTTAGGAATTCGTACTTTTGAAGCCAAATATTATTTTGTTTTAAATCCCGATACACTCTTTACTCAAGAAAAATCGATCGACAATTTGTATAATTTTATGGAACTCAATCCAGAAATTGGCTTAGCGGGACCGAAATTAGTCAATCCTGATGGCAGCACTCAAATGTCTTGTTGTAAATTCCCATTATTTCTTGTACCAATTTATCGCCGAACCAAATTAGGAAAAATAAAACAAATTGCCAATAAAATCGATGATTATCTGATGAAAAATTGGGACCACCAACAAACTTGCTTTGTTGATTGGGTGATTGGAACTGGAATGTTTGTGCGTCATCAAGCCTTGGAAAAAGTCGGCTTGATGGATGAAAGATTTTTTATGTATTTTGAAGACACTGATTGGTGTCGTCGTTTTTGGGAAGCCGGCTGGAGAGTATGTTATTTGGCCAATGTCGAAGTTATTCATTATCATGGACGACCATCACTCAAGCACGGCGGGATTGTTGATTTATTTTTTAATCAAAGTACGCGAGTTCATATTGCTAGCTGGTTGAAATATTTTATGAAATATCGATCAAAAGAAAAACCTCAAATACCAAGTAGCGAAAATATTAAGCAAATTTAAATCTGACTATAAAATTTAACTTATCAAAGCCGAGTAATTTTTTTGCTCGGTTTTGTGTTTTTGATTGACTTTTAGCCCAATTTTGGTAAGATTAGAAAATACAAATTTGACAGAATATAAAATATGTTTACCAAAAAAATAGGTATCGACTTAGGCACAACCAATACTTTGGTTTATGTCCCTCAAAAAGGGATTATTATCAACGAACCCTCTGTTGTCGCTGTTTCTTTGGCAGATCGAAAAGTCCTCGCGGTTGGTGAAGAAGCCAAGGAAATGCTTGGCCGTACACCTGATTCAATTGTCGCCTCGAGACCACTCAAAGATGGGGTGATTGCTGATTATAAAACAACTGAAGCGATGCTCAAATATTTTATTGGTAAAGCTGTGGGTAGTTTCAGATTTTTCCGCCCAGAAGTTATGGTTTCAGTCCCTGGCGGCGTGACTTCAACCGAAAAACGTGCTGTGATTGATGCCACTATCGCTGCTGGTGCCAAGGCCGCTTATATTATCAAAGAGCCAATTGCAGCTGCGATTGGAGCCGCTATTCCAATCGGATCGGCTTCAGGTCACATGATCGTCAATATGGGTGGTGGAACGACTGAAATTGCCGTTATTTCGCTCGGAGGTATTGTTCATAGTGATTCAGTCAGAGTCGCTGGTAATAAGTTTGATCAGGCCATTTTGGAGCATATTCGACGCAAATATAATCTTTCGATTGGAGACCGAACGGCCGAAAGAGTTAAAATTGAAGTTGGTTCGGCTTTATTTATGGACAACAAATTAACAACCAAAGTCAAGGGTCGTCATAATATTTCTGGTTTGCCACACACAATTACAATTACCTCAGATGATATTACTGAAGCGATTGGCGGTGAGCTCGAAAAAATAATCGAAGCTATCAAAGGCGTGCTCAAAGAAACTCCGCCAGAACTTTCAGCCGATATTATGGAAAAGGGAATTGTGCTTTCTGGTGGGACTTCTCAACTCCGCAATATCGACAAACTTTATGCTCAAGCATTAAATATTTCAACCTACATTGCTTCAGATCCACTTTTCTGTGTTATTAAAGGTATAAGCACTGCTCTCGACAACCTTGACTCATACAAACGAAGTCTTTTAGCGGCTAAATAATAAAATGGGCTGTTGTCTTAAATTAAAAAATAAACGCGATTAGCAGAAACTATTGGCATGATTAGAATAGAAAATAAAGAATTACAAAATTTAAACTGTAAAAAAATATTTAAGGGATTTAAAAAAGCAGTTCAAAATATTTTAAAAATAAATTCAACCAAGGTGGGAATTTTTTTGTTAATTGGATTGATCTGTTTAGCAACAGCACCAAAATTAGTTAATGCTAAAATTATTTTTAATCCTGAAAATAAAAACGGAAATATAGAATTAATTATTAAAAATAAAGATAAAAAAAATCAAGTTGAAATAGTTTCTCTGGATGAAATTGGTAAAAACCAAACAACAGAAAAAATTAACGATTCTTTTTTTGAAGAGATAAAAAATTATAAATATCAAACGCCAGGTGTAAATTATTTAATAGCTGATCCCAAAAGATTTGAAAATTTTATTTTGTCGGAAGCAAAAAAATATACCGAAGAAAAAGACATTGAGTTGAATGAATTAAAACCTAATGAAATAATTACACTAACAACAAAAATATTAGAAGATAATTTAACATATAATGAGAGTGGTGATGACATTGATAATGTGCCACTAGATATATTATTAATGGATGTAAAAAAATGTGTTTGTCGACATTATTCAGCTCTCTATAAAACGGTTTTTGATAAATTAATTGTACTTTCAAATTCTCCATATTTAAAAAATACCATAACCCAAGAAATTACTAACAATGAAATACATCACGCATATAACGCAATATATGAATTAGAAAACCAAAATACTGACCACAAAATTAAGCTCGGATTTTTGGATGCAACTTGGAATGATCAGAATGGCGATTTAAATGCTTGGGACAATAAACATCCAAAGAATGAATCTCTAGCCTGGGCACTTTTTGGAGATAAAACGAGTTTTAGTGATAATCTTGATATCTTCGAGGGTCTTCAAAAATTTTATTTAAGTAAGGGTTATAATGATGAATATAAAAGATTTACTTACTTAGCTGCTAATAAAAAACTTGAAGAATTACAGTATATGTATGGGCAATATTATGCTAAAATAGATGAACCAAAAATAATCAAAAAATTACAAACAATTTGGCAAAAATATAATAACGATTTTAGACAAGGAAAAAATGAAATCGAATATGATTTTTATATTAATAATCTGACCGAAAAATCAACAAATTATCGATTTTTGCTTGCAAATTCAATCTATAAATATACTGATATTCTTGTTGATAGTGAAAAAGAACAAAATGAATTATTAAAATTTAGAAAAACATTAGAACCTTATATTAAAGAGAAATAAATGCTCATCGGTATCGACGCTTCACGCGCCAACAAAAAAAATAAAACCGGAGTCGAGTGGTATTCGTATCACGTGATTCAAGAATTAAAAAAGATTGATCAAAAAAATCAATATTTTTTGTACACTCGCGAAAAACTAGAAGGGGATTTAGCTGATTGCCCGCCAAATTTTAAAGAAGTGATTTTGAAATGGCCACCAAAATATTTGTGGACTCAGTTTCGATTATCTTGGGAGATGAAATTCGGTAAATTCAAACCTGAGGTACTTTTTATTTCAGCCCACGTCTTACCACTTTGGCATCCAAAAAAATCAGTTGTTACAATTCATGATGTTGGCTTTTGTCATTTTCCAAAATTATATAATTGGAAAGATAAACTTTATCACCTCTGGTCGACAGGCTTTATTGCCCTGATGTCAAAAAAAATTATTACAATTTCTGAATTTTCCAAAACCGAAATCGAAAAATATTTTCCAAAAAGTCAGGGTAAAATCGAAGTTATTCCAATTGGTTTTGATAGTACAGCTTATCGAGTTATTGAAAATCAAGAGTTGTTAAAAGCAACGCTCAATAAATTTAAAATCACCAAACCATTTTTTCTCGACGTTGCGCGCTTGGAATACAAGAAAAATATTTTGGGTTTGCTCGAAGCTTTTGATATTTTTAGAAAAAAATTCGATCCCGAAAAAAAATATCAGCTGGTTCTCGTCGGCAATCCCGCCAATGGTTATGATAAAATCAAAGCCAAAATTAGTGAGCTCGGTTTAGAAAATGACGTCATTGAAATCGGCTGGACCGAAAAACCTGACATGGTCAATCTGTATAATTCAGCCGAAATTTTTATTTTTCCATCGTTTTACGAAGGCTTTGGGATTCCGCCACTCGAAGCTATGGCCTGCGGAACGCCAGTTATTACCTCAAATATTGCTTCATTGCCAGAAGTTGTCGGTCAATCAGCCATTACTGTCGATCCGTATCA
The DNA here is from genome assembly GCA_041678785.1 of Patescibacteria group bacterium. Lineage (GTDB taxonomy): Bacteria > Patescibacteriota > Patescibacteriia > UBA2591 > JBAYNP01 > JBAYNP01. The sequence continues at coordinate 14,808 of JBAYNP010000002.1, forward strand.
GCCAGAAATTATCGCTCAAGCGATGAATTATATTCTGACCAAACCGGAACTCAAGGCTAAACTAATTCAAAATGGCTTTGACCAAATAAAAAAATTCTCTTGGCAGAGATGCGCTCAAGAGACTTTAAAAGTTTTTGAAAATCTTTAATTCAAAATCTGGCCAGCAAGATCAGCATAACCGCGAATAAAAATTTCAGCCGACATTTCTAATTTGCCTTCGAGCTGAAGTTTTTCGATTTCTAAAACACCTTGACCGCAAGCAATCAAGATTTTATTTTCTTCAACAAAAACCTGTCCTGGTTTTTTATTTTTAATTTCAAGCTCAGCGACTTTACTGGCAATAATTTTTAATCTTTTACTGTTCCAAAAAGTAAAACTTCCTGGCCAAGGAAAATAAGCTCGAATTTGACATTCGATTTCAGTAGCCGATTTCTGCCAATCGATTTTGCCGTCATATTTGGTAATAATTTTGGTAAAACTCGCCAAATTATCGTCTTGAACTTGCGACTCGATTTTGCCGTCGAGATAATTCGCTAGATTTTCAATCAATAATTCGCCAGCCTTGTCAGCCAAAAAATTAGTTAATTCGACAGCAGTATATTTTTTGTCGAGTTTAACTTTTTCTTGAACTAAAACTGGACCGTGATCCATTTTACTATCTAAAAGCATCAGACTAATTCCGGTTTCAGAATCGTTGTTTAAAATTGCATTTTGGATAGGGGAGGAGCCACGATATTTTGGCAGAAGTGATGGATGAAGATTGAGCCAGCCCAGTTTTGGTAAATCTAAAATTGCCGGCGGAATAATCTGACCATAAGAAACGACAATCCCGAGATCAGGTTTGATTTTTTCGAGCTGATCCTTGATTTCGATAATTTTGTTTGGCTGAGATAAATTTAAATTTAATTCTTGAGCGATGGTTTTGACTGGCGATGGCAAAAGTTCTTTCTGGCGACCAGCTGGCTTTTCAGGCTGGGTGATAACCAAAGCGAGGTCGATAAAATCGGCCTGACTAAGCTTGGTTAGACTCGGCACCGCAAATTCGGAAGTGCCCGCAAAAATTATAGTGTATTTTTTTGACATAATTTTAATCTTGAAGTTTCCACTCAATTTTATCTTCTTTGTCGGCGTATTCTTTCCATTCGCCATCGGACATAATCACAAACCATTTCTTTTTGGCTTCGCTCCAAGCCATCGGATTGCCATCATAAAATGGTTTTTTGACTTTTTCTTTTGGTTTTAGTTTATCAAGTTCGAGCCATTTTTTAAAGACAGTTTCGATCGAATAATCCAAATTTCGCGAATTAGCCCAAGTCGCCACCTGATCAATCGCCTTCAGAGCGCCATTTAACGACCCAGCCAGGCTAATTAGCTCTTTGGCAGGGCGAACATGCCTAGAATAGACAATCTTTTGAATCTTGGCGTTTTGCTTGATTTCTTCCAGCGACAAACCTTTGGTCTCGAAGTAGTGGTTAACGACTTTTTGAACATCGCTTTCGGGTTTGATTTTTACTTCTTCTGTCATTTTTGTTTGATTTATAGACTAAGTATAGCGTATTTTGGAGAAAACTTAAACCTTGACGCCAGATTAGATAAAGATTACAATTATAGGTATTGAATTTCAAAAAAAATGACAAACGATAATACAAAAACCAAAAAAAATAACCCAAAAATAAAAGAAACTTATCTTGAATCCATCACTCAAAAAATTAATTTTTTTATTCAAGAAAAAAAAGAACTTCTATCTCCTAAAGCTAGGGGTTTATTTAAAAAAATTAAAAATATTTACGAAATTTATGACGAGAAAGCCAATAAAAAAGATTTTGTAATTAACGGCGAAGTTTTAAAAATATTTGATGACGTCAATAATTTTTCTGAATTAAATGAGTTTGATTTTAATAAAAGAATTAAATCAATTATTGATAAAAAAATTAAACTAGAATTAATTGATTTGAAAGATAAAGAAATTTTGACTGAAATGATTGAAGCCAACAATGCTTTGCGAATTGAAAATTTGAGAGATAAAATGGATGAAGATGTTTTGATTCCAGATATCAAAAATCGTCGAGGATTTAAAAAAGAGTTGACTCGAGCCATTGAACAACACAAGAAAAAATTAAAAAGAAAAAGAAAAGAAAAAATTGGTGTAATTATTTATTTTGACATCGATAATTTTGGGATGTTTAATAAAAAATATGGCCATAAAATTGGCGATGAGGTTTTGAAAAAAGTTGCTAAAATTTTTAAAGATCGCACTTATCCAATTGATACCGTAGCTAGACTTGGAGGGGATGAATTTATTATTTATTTAGATAATACCAGTATCAAAAGCTTATCCCGAGTGCACAAAAATCATAATGAAGCGCCTTTTGAAAGATTTTTAGGAGTTTTAAATTCAATTTATATTGACACCTTGGATGGCAAAAAACAAATAACTTTGAGCTGTGGAGCAAGTGATTTTGAAATTGACATCAACACTGATACCGCTACCTTAATCGAAAACAACATGCATACGGCTAATAAGTTTTTAATGCAAGTTGCTAAAAAAGAAAAAAATAATACTCATAGTACTATTGCTTTATCTGATGGGACTTTGGTTAAAGTTCGACCAACAGAAAATTAAATTAATAACTTAAAATTCATCACCAAATATCCAACTCCAAACGGAGCTTCGTAAGACAAAAATTCAGTCTCGTAATTCATTTCTTTGACCACGCCCAAAAGAATCAGAATCGAACGCAGGCCACATTCACCAATTTCTTCAATTAGCCCTGGATCAAGTTTCAAAATCTGATCTATTTTTTTATTTTTAAGTGTTTCGATCAAGCCTTGGTCAAAGCTTTTGGCTTGTGGGCAATATTTGCCTGGTGAATCTGGTGTCAGACAATGTGACAAATCAGCCGAAGCAATTAAAGCAATTCTTTTTTCCGAATTGAGAATAATATCTTTGAGAATCTCACCAAAATGAACTTGCTCTTCATAATTTAAAAGGGAATAACCAAGAGAAACAACTGAAACATTAAGATCTTTGGTTAAATAATACAAAGGCACGGCCGAACCATAATCAAGATTGGAATCGCTAACTGTTTTGATTGGCATGGCGACTTTAACCTGATCATTGATCTGATGAATTAAATCAGCATCGGTTTTAAATTCTAATTTAGTCACAATATCTCCGAAATCTTTAAAATCAGAAACGTATTTGGCGCTCGAAAGAATACTAAAAGAATTTTCAAAAATCTGACCATGTGGTGAGATAACAATAATCGTCTCAGGATTAGCTTCTTTGAGCTCTTGATTAAGTTTTTCGAGAGATTTTTTTGTGGCCGCCAAACTTTCCAAATTATCTCGGCCAATGTTTGGAATTAAGAGTGGGGAATGAGGGCAAATTGAAGCAAAAACTAACATATTTGATTATGAATTAATTTCAACAACTTCGCCGGTGTCATGAAGCTTGTCCAAAACACTGGCAGGAACTTTGATTATATTTTTCCATTTGTAACCCAAGGTCTCAAAAACTTCACCCGAAACAATTGGACGTTTGAGCCCATCGGCAATTACATAAACCGTCTTGTTTTCGACCGGCGAAACTAGCTCACCATCGTTAAACTTCACAAAACCCGCTGGCTGATATTTATCAAGCTCACCGACAGCCGCTGGAATAATATGAGCTTTTGGAAATTTGAGTTTCAAAATTGAGCGATCGATAATTCCATATTTTTTGCCATCAACTACGCTAAAGACAGCTCCAGTTTTGGTATCTTGAAGTAATGCCCCAGTCGGATAGACGCTTTCAACGGTGATTGGCTCACCGGTCGGGTAGTCAAACAAATCATCAGAACTGACGTCTTCGATTTCTTCAGGATTATAGCCGATCATTTTCAAGGCTTCCTGAGAAGTAATCGGTCGCTTGTAATCACCATCAATCATATACACTCCGCCTGATGGAATACGTAGCAATGAATATTGAGCAAATTTGATTTCTTTGCCGACAGGATATTTTTCCAAATCAGTTTTTGAAATTGGAATTACTAAGTCTAAATCATAGCGTGAAACTAAAGCTGAACGTGAAGCAAAAGCTCGACGTTGACCGTTTTGCAACAGCCAGACTCCGCCTTCATTTTCGACCTGAACCAGTGAGCCGTTCAAATAATTTTTGGAAAAATAACGCTCCCAAATAGTTTGAAAATTACTATTGCCGTGAAGGTGTGGGGTATAATTGTACAGGGCGGCAGTGGCTTTGGTTTCCGGAGTCACTTCGGTGTCGTCAATATTATAAGTTACACCAGCCTTTTTTAAATAATAAGTTGGTAAGTCGTGATTATCCATGTACCATTCCAAAAGTCCAGCCGCACCATCGACCTGAATTCCAAAACCTTTACGTTTTTGCAAATTAGGATCATTTGGATCTGAGCCATCGGGCCTTTGCCAGCCCATCGCCCAGTCGAGATTGTATTGTTTTGGACTTTCATTTTCGACCAAACTCTGTTCTTTCTGAAGCATAACCAGGATGGCTTGCGGATTGATGTTATAATCTTGAGCGGCATTGTAAATAATCGTGCTAGCTTTTTCGGTTTTACCATAAAAATCGAGGTCGCTATAATTCGCTAGATAGCTTCCTTTGGATTCCAAAAAACTCTGAATTGAGTCGACCGACATTGTGTCTTTCTTGGTCAAATCTTCGTCAGAAATAATATAATTCGGGTTGAATTCGGTCGCCCGAGCTATATTCGAGAACAAAAAAATGGCCAAAGAAATAAAACCTAGACTCAAAAATATTTTAGTTTTCATGATATGTATTTTAATATTTATGACTTTATTATACCGTAAAATGGGGGAGAGGTAAAGCTGAAATTATATAAAAATTTTTGATATAAAATTGTATCTATTGAGCTTTTATGCTACAATCCCATAAAATAAATTATTCTTTAATTATAATTTTATGAAAGAAGTTGAAATTCTTGTGAAACTAAATGATGATTTTGAAAGTGCAAAAACTAAACTCGATAAACTTAATTTTCAAGGTACTAAAAAAACACTCGATGTTTATTTTTATGATCCAAAAAGAAATAATCTAAAACCAAATGAAGATTTTGCCCTAAAGGAATGTTTTAGACTCCGCTCAAAAAATGACAAAAATTATATAACTTACAAAATAGATCATTTTGATAAAGAAAA
>JBAYNP010000003.1:0-18246 GCA_041678785.1 Patescibacteria group bacterium
ATCAATCCCATGCGGTGCTTCAGCAGAAATAACTCTTCGTCCTTTTTCTGCAATACGTAGAATAGCATCCTTAAGTGCTTCTGGAGTTGCTGAAAACCCAGGTATCATCAATGTTGGAATTTTTGTTTTTAATTCTTTTGGTGCAATATCGATTACTTTAAAAAGTTTTCCATTAAAATCAATTTCTTTTGAATTTTCAAATTGCTCAAGTAAGTCTTTCTCTTCTGAATTTGTTTCCGAGACAGATTGTTCATTATATATCTCCATGATTCGTAAAATATTAGACTTATTATAATAAAAACAAATTGATTGGCGGAGAGGGCGGGATTTGAACCCGCGGAAGGCTTTCACCTTCAACACGTTAGCAGTGTGCCGCTTTCGACCACTCAGCCACCTCTCCATAAATAATCTTTTTAAAAGCGATTCCGCCTTTATAAGATTTAACTAATTTTTCATGTGCATATGCTTCTTCTTTTTCCAAAAAATTTCGGTAGCAAACCAATTGCCACGGTCGACCAATCTTCGTTGTTAGACAACCGGTTCCATTATTGTGTTCAAATAATCTTCGCTCAAGATTGTTTGTACACCCGATATAATGCCTAGCTGTTTTTTCACTTTTTAATATATAAACAAAATACATATTGTTGCTTTCGACTTCACCCCGCAATCTGCGGGGCAAGCTCAGCCACCTCTCCAAATATAAATGCATCTATTTTTTAAGCTTCTATACCGTCAAAGTATAATCTCTAAAACTAGTTTTGTCAATTGCTAAAAATAAAATCTTATGCTAAGATTAGGTCATAATTTCAAACGAAATGGAACAAAACGAAAACAAAAATGTCGATTATGGCAAACAATTAGCTTCTTGGGAATTCGACGAATTTCAAGAACATGACCGAAGTTTGACTTGGTATATTGTTATCGGGGTGATATTTTTAGGCCTGTTGCTTTATTCGGTTTTGAGTTCAAACTTTCTTTTTGCCTTAATTATTATTTTGGGTGGGGCGACATTTATTTTTGGCTCGTTTAAAAAACAAGCACGAAAAATTCCGTTTGAAATTTTTCAAGATGGCATTGTCATCAATCATAACTTTACTTCTTTTGACGATTTAAAAAGTTTTTGGATCGTCTATAATCCACCAGAAGTAAAAACCTTGTACTTTGAACAAAGTAGTATTTTAAAGGGTGAGCTTAATATTCCGCTAGAAAAGCAAAATCCTGTCAGAATTCGTGAAATTCTTTTGGGCTATCTCAAAGAAGATCTCGAAAAAGATGATGAAAGCTTCGTTGATCTTTTGAGACGACGAGCTAAATTATAAGCACGTTCCCATAGCTCAGCTGGATAGAGCGTCAGCTTGCGGAGCTGAAGGCCAGAGGTTCAAATCCTCTTGGGAACGCCATAAAAAAAGAGATTTAGGCTCTTTTTTTGTTTGAGTGGAAATATTCTTAATAAACCATTATAATAAATAAAATTAGTTATTTTATATAATTTAACCAGTTTTAAAAATAATTGTATAAATATAATGAGAAAGTTTTTGTATTGGGCACTTAAAATTTTACTTATATTGTTTGGAGTATTCTTAATTGTATTTGGTGAGGCCGACGATAGTCCAGGAGCACAGGGACTCGGGCTTATTTTGATTATTGTCGTCGTTATTGTCGTAATCAAAAGAATAAAGAAAAACAGCACATTATGAATTTTAAAAAAATATTCAAAAACAAAGCCATAATCATCGCAATTATTAGTTTTGCCCTAGGAGCTTTGATTTATAATTTCTCCGCCGTCATTTTTCAAGAAGGAAATCCTTGGCCAGAAGTTAAAGGCATTATTAAGTTAAACTTTACAAAAGCAGATATTGTCAAATTAGCTGGCTCGGATAATAAATATTTGACCAAAAGTAATGGTGGTCCCAAAATTATTGACGACCTTATGAAAAGTAAAGGATACGAGATTACAGATCAAATGGGATCGGGATATTTTTATAAATCATCCGATGGTGATGTTGTTTTGACTAGGCGTCAGTATAGCCGTTTTTATACAATTTGGAATTTAAATTTTTTGTCAAAAAAAATATTTTTAAGCTAAATTCGTGTTGTGATTGTTATTAATTTTTTTTGACGTATTCTAAAAAAGGATTATAATATATTTATCTAATAAATAAAAATAAAATTATGAAACAAAAAAGTCTTTTACAGACCAAGGTTTCGACCAAAGTTAGTCTGACTTTAGGAATCGGGGCAATTGGTTTATTGGCGGTGATTTTGACATTTGGGCCAGCTCTTTTTAAAGAAAATAATAGTGGCTTAGTAAATCGGGGTGGAAATTCTAGTGGTCAGATATTAGAAAATAATCCCGATGCAACTCCAGGCTGGGGATCCGCAGCTAGCTCTTGTTGTCAGAGATCTGATGGATATAATGGAATTAATACAGCAGGAACGTGTATAAAGGGTGCTTGTGGCACAGCTTACAAAATGGAATCTGGAAAGGTGTTTAAAAGCGTACAGAGGGTCGATGGGACGTGGACTAGATGGACAAGAAACTAATTAATCTTTAAAAAAGTCATCTGCGGATGGCTTTTTTGTTTTGAAAAATAATGTTAGAATTAAGATTGCTTTGAAATTATTTCTTCAAAAATCATGTCTCTAAAAAATCTCAAAATTTATTCATGGAACGTCAATGGAGTGCGGGCGATTTTGGCTAAAGATTTTATGAAATGGATTGATCGGGTTGATCCTGATATTGTCTGTCTTCAAGAAATTAAGGCTGACGCTAGTGTTTTTCCGCAGGAATTGCATAACAAAGAGGGTTATAAAATCTATGTTAATCATGCCCAGAAAAAGGGTTATGCCGGGACGGCGGTTTTAACAAAAATTAAACCAAAGCGAGTCATTCAAGAAATCGGTGAAAATAAATTTGACGACGAGGGTCGAATTCAATTGTTAGAGTTTGATGATTTTTATTTAGTCAACACTTATTTTCCGAATTCACAGCCAGAATTGGTACGTTTGAATTTCAAAGTCGAGTTCAATAAAAAATATTTGAAATTTATTCAGCAATTCAAAGATAAACCTGTGATTTTGACGGGGGATTTTAATTTTGCACATCGCGAAATCGATATTGCTCATCCGAAACAAAACGAAAAAAATCCTGGTTTTACGCCAGAGGAAAGAGCTTATGGTGAAGATTTAATTAAAGCCGGTTTTGTCGATGTTTGGCGAGAACTGCATCCCGAAGAAATAAAATATAGCTGGTGGAGTTATCGGTTTGGTGCTCGCAGTCGCAATGTCGGCTGGCGGATTGATTATTTTTGGGTGAGTCGGGAATTAATTAAGAAAATAACCAAAGCGGAAATCCATAATGAAGTTTTAGGGTCGGATCATTGCCCGGTGAGTTTGGAGTTTTAGAAAATGTTTTGATAAAAAATCAACATTGCAGTTAGAAAAACAAATTAGGTGTCATTCTGAGCGTAGCCTTGTACTCAAGGCGAAGTCGAAGAATCCCTCTCGGGAAGGCACAATATTGCTTTTAAATAAAAAATATCGAACCCACAATGTCATTTCGAACGGAATTTTGTACTCAAAATGCAGAGAGAAATCCCTCTCGGGAAGGCACTCTGTTGATTTAAAAAAGAATTTGTTGAACGCACAAATCTTATTTTTAAAGTTTATTTTTATAAAAACATCCTCGGATGGAGAGGGATTTCTCTCTTCGACCTGGGTACAGGTCTCCGTTCGAAATGACACTTAGATTATTTTATGTATTGCAAAGTCGATTTTGATCAAAGCACCGACATTGAAAAATTTTGAAAACCAAAATTAAAACTGCTTACTGATCCTACTCATGCGCCACCACCAACCCCCAAATTTCTTTTGCACCTGATTTTTTCAAAATCTCAGCGATATTATTTAAAGTCGAGCCGGTCGTCAAAACATCATCAATTAGAATGATGTTTTTATTTTTGACTAAATCAGGATTTAAACATCGAAAACATTGATCAAGATTTTGCAAACGTTCGGTGCGGTTCAACCTAGCTTGATGCTCAGTATTTTTAGTTCGCGAAATTATTTTAGTTTGGAGTAGTAGATCAAAATGAAGTGATAATTCTTTGGCTAATAATTCAGCCTGGTTAAATCCACGTTCGTTAAATCTTTTTTGGTGCAGAGGAACTGGAATTAAAATTGTTTCAGAAGGAATTTCGAATTTACTCAAAGTTTGAATTAAAATCTGACCAAGTGGCCTGGCTAATTCAGTGGCAAATTTATATTTAAAAGTCGGAATTATTTTTTCAAGTAGAGAATTTTTATAATGACAAGCGGAAATTATTTTATCTAAAAATAAGGTGTCATTATTTTTGGGAATGAGATTATTGTCGAGAATTTTTATTTTTTGGAAACAATTTTCACAAAGCCAAGTATCTTTTTGACCACAACCGAGGCAGTCGATTGGAAAAAGTAGGTCGAGGAGAAATTGTTTGATTTGAGAGAAGGACATTTTAATTTTAAATTTTAAAGTAAATTATTTATTAATAAAACTTAATTTTAAAATTCACAAAACAAAATAGGTGTCATTTCGAACGGAGACTTGGTAATCCAAGACGAAGAGAGAAATCCCTCTCCATCCGAGGATGTTTTTGTAAAAATAAACTTTGAAAATAAATTATGTGCGTTCAATAAATTCTTTTTTAAATCAACAGAATGCCTTTCCGAGAGGGATTTCTCTCTGCGTTTCGAGTACGAAACTCCGTTCGAAATGACAGTAATTTTTTTGGTTTAAAAGCTAGATACTGTTTTACTAAAAAATTAAAGCTTCTTTTTTATTGCTAGTTGCCCACAAGCCGCCTCAATTTCTTGCCCAAAAGCATGACGTTGAGTAAAAGGAATGTGATAATAAGCGAGGACGTTTTTGAAATTTTCAATCGCTTTTTTACTCGGAGCTTTGAATTCGCCGACAGGATTGCAAGGGATTAAATTAACAATGTAAAGCTTTTTGTCCATCAACTTAGCTAATTCCATCGCATCTTCGGTCGAATCATTGACGCCTTTGATTAGTAAATATTCGAACATGACTTGGCGGGAAGTTTTGATAATATAATTATCGACGGCAGTCAAAACTTTTTCAAGTGGATATTGATTATTGATTGGCATTAATTCTGAACGCAAATCGTTGTTGCTGGTGTGTAGTGAAATAGCCAGATTAACCTGAATATTTAGATCAACCAATTTATTAATTCCTTCGACAATGCCGGCAGTCGAAATTGAAAAATGTCTAGCGCCGAGACCGAATTTTTTGGGATCGTTTAAAATTTTGATTGATTCGATGACATTATCATAATTCAAAAACGGTTCGCCCATGCCCATATAGACGATGTTGGTGATTTTTTCGTTTTTATCTTTGAGGTAGCGGGCAAAAAATAAAACTTGCTCGACAATTTCCGAGGTGGTCAAATTGCGAGTGAAGCCCATGTGGCCGGTGGCACAAAATTTGCAATCAAGTGGGCAACCGACTTGAGAGGAAACGCAAATGGTTCGGCGAGCGTCTTCGTGAGACATTAGAACCGTTTCAATTTGACAGCCGTCTTCGAGAGTAATTAGTGCCTTGGCAGTTTCATCGGAAAGTTCAAAAAGCTGGGCATCAATTTCTAAGCTAGTTTCTTGATTTAATTTCTGACGCAAATCTTTTGGTAAAGTCGTGACGTCATCCCAATTGTCGACGAAATCTTGAAAAATTGCACGATCGATTTGATCGAGACGGTAGCGAGGTTGATTCGATAGTGATTGATATATTTTAGAGAGATTCATTTAGTTTGGTGTGATGATTGGTTTTATTTTTTATTAAGGATATAGAATCTAGAATCTGGAATCTAGAATCTAGGGTTTTATTCAAGATTCCAGATTCTAAATTCATAATTCTAGTTTTTTGTTATTTCCGCCATAATAATTGCTCCCGCCGTAGCCACATTTAATGATTCAGCCTGACCAATTTGTGGAATAGTAATTTTTTGATCACAAATTTTTTCCAGTTCAACACTCGGGCCATTGGCTTCATTGGCTAAAGTGAGCACCATTTTTTTTGGTCGTTTATATTTAAAAATATCAGCCCCGCCGAGATCAGCGACTAAAATTTCAAAATCATTGGCCTGTAATTTTTTGAGCTCGGCATAGAAATTGATCTGGTCAAAAAAGTTGAGATGGAAAATCGAGCCCATCGAAGCGCGCAGAGTTTTGGGATTATAAATTTCGGCACAGTCGGGACTGAGAATCACATTTTTAATTCCAAACCAATCGCAAGTTCGCAGAATTGTTCCCAAGTTTCCTGGGTCGGCGATATTTTCGAGAGCGACAATTAAATTAGAATTGTAAATCTCTTTAATTTCAAAAAACTTTTTTTCAAAAATCGCCACGATACCTTGAGGCGTCTGGGTGTCGGTTAGTTTGGCCAAATCTTCATCAGAAACCAGCTCGAGACGCGTTTGTTTTTTCTTGGCTTGTTGAATAAAAAAGTTGTTTTGTTTGGCAAAATCGTTGGTAACAAAAATAATTTCGCAGTGGTGTTGACTCTTGAGACCATCTTCGACAAAACGTTTACCTTCGGCAATAAATTTGTTTTCTTGTTTGCGAAACTTTTTTTGCAGTAAAGCGGTGTAATTTTTTAGTTCGTTTTTGCTAAGCATAAGTGTTTGATTATCTAGTGATTATAAACTGAAATTGTCCACTTGTAAACATTTGGCGGATTATTGGATTTTGTGATAAAATAAATTGTGATATAATGAATGAGTAAGATTTTAATATTCAAATATGAGTTCTAAAAAAACTAATTTTTTAGGAATTGATTTGGGCTCGGCGAGCATCAAAATTGTTGAGTTAGAAAACCAAAAAGGAACCCCAAAATTGGTGACTTATGGCTATGCGGAATATTCAGCGGGCATTACCGAAAAAGATAACGAAGAAAAGCTAAACCGTATCGTCGATGTTGTCAACAAAATCTGTCAGCAAGCTGGCACGACTAGTAAATATGCACTTGCAGCGATGCCAGGAGTGGCAGTTTTTAGTTCGATCATCAATTTGCCGAAAATGTCACACAAAGAGCTAGAAGCAGCGATTTATTGGGAAGCCAAAAAATTTATTCCGATGCCAATTGAAGAGGTTATTTTGGATTGGAAAATTCTCGACGATAAACACAAGACCGTCGGCATGACCGGCAAAGGTTTGTCCGATATCAATAATCAGATTAAAGAAGATGGACTAATGATGGCAAACAACAAAAAAATTGATTCTGATAAAAATATCAGAATTTTATTGACCGCTGCTCCAAAGAAATTGGTTGAAAAATATGTGATTATCTTTAAAAAATTAGGTTTTGAATTATTGAGTCTTGAAACCGAATCTTTTGCTTTGAGTCGAGCCTTGATTGGTCCCAACCCAGAAAGTACTTTAATTATTGATCTAGGTGCTAATAATACCGATATTATTATTGTTGAAGATGGGATTCCGGTCCTGAGTCGTAGTGTTGAAACCGGTGGCGACCAGATTAGTCAGATAATTTCGACTAAGCTTGGTTTAAATTTAGAAAAAGCCGAACAATTCAAACGAGATTTAGTGTTTAATCCTGGCGACGAAAGTTTAAAGAGCATTCAGGAAACCCTAGATGCAATTATTAAAGAAGTTCAAAGTTCACTCGAATTATACAATGGTCAAGAAGATAAAGTTGTTGATAAAATTGTTTTGACTGGAGGGACAGCGATGCTGAGTAATGTTGTTGATTATTTTTCTAAAAAACTAAACAAAGTCGTTAGTCTAGGCAATCCTTGGGAGCAAGTGATTCATCCGAATGAGCTCGAGCCAATTTTGGACGAGCTAGCTCCGAGATTTTCAATAGCTCTTGGATTAGCGATGCGTGAAATTAATTAATTTTTTAAATGTTTGACGAGGGTAAAAAAATAAGTCTTTTACCAAGAGAAGATCAGCTCAAAGCCGATGAACATCTTGCTAAAATAAAAAAAGGAACTCCAAATGGATCTGGGGTAGATTTATTTATGCCACAAAAAGAGAAAATTATTGAATCGAAAAATAAAAAAAATGAACATGATTTTTGGAGTAATTTGATTAGTGGGGTCAGACATTTTTTTAGCAGCGAAGCTAATGTCCATAAAGAAAAAATTGTTCCTCAGTATAATTTACCAGAAACCAAAATTGAAAAAGAGGCAGGTGCTCATCGAGTCAAACTTATAGAACCAAAAGAACATGTCTTTTCGTCCCCAGACAAGAAAGAAGCTGTTTTTGGTGAATTTGAAAAGAATGCTGAAGAATTAAAGGCCAAAAAAATTGAAAAAAATGAGATTAAAAAAAATGAAGAGCATTATTCTAAAATTGATAAAATAGATTTTAGTCACGAAGACTCCAAGATTAAAAAAACTCAAAAAAATAACCAATCAGAAATTGATCTAGATAATTTTTTAAATAGTATTATCGAAGAACCGAGGAATTTTGAAAAACCTGAGGCTGATAAAGAAAAAAATAACGCCGAAAGTCAAAACAAAATCAATAAAATGGGTCTAAGTCAAGCCGATTTTCAAGATGACGAAGATGCGGTCGAAATATCTTTGGTCCCAAAATTTCAAAAACGAGCCGAAAGTTATTTTAAACAAAATTTAATTTATTTATTCGTTTGGATTTTTGTTTGTTTGGTGTTTATCGGAGGACTTTATTGGTTTGCAGTAGTTAGATTAACAGATTTAAGTGCAACTCGGGCTAACTTGGAAAACAAGAAACAAGAAATTCAGTCTGAGTTGGCCAAAATGGGTGTGATTCAACGAAAAGTTCAGGTTCTTGAAGATAAACTTAAAGAATCAAAAAATTTACTAGACAATCATATTTATTGGACAAATTTATTTACAGCCCTAGAAAAATATACTCATTCCCAAGTTAGTTATACTGGTTTTAGTGGAACAATCGGTAAAGAATTAGTTCTTAAAGCTACTGCACCAAGCTATAGTGTGGCTGCCAGACAATTATTAATTTTTCAATCCGCCAAAGAAATTGCCAACGATGTTACAATTTCAGAAATCAGCCAAAAAATAAATTCTGAAGACAAAACTTCTCAAGTTAGTTTTAGTTTGACCTTGACACTGAATCCTGAAGTTTTTAAATACAAAAATAATTAAAATATAACATGGCTTTCGTTTATCAAAAAAATACCAAAGATTCAGTAATTGACGAAAAAAATAAACTTGGATTTTTCCGAGGTCTGATTGTTTATCGGGGAAGTCTGGTGATGGTGCTTATTTCGGCAGTAATTATGGCAGCTGGTTATTTTTTGGTAATTTCGCCAAGTGTGGCTGAAATTGTAACTCAAACCAACTCAATTGATTCACTAAACGTCGATATAAAAAATTCTGAAGCCCAGTTAATTCGTTTAAAAAATCTCGAGCAAGAATATAATGCCGTTGATCAGGCCAAAATTGACAAAGTTGAGAGCTTGGTGACAGTGAGTCCTGATTTGCCAAATTTATATATTCAGATTGAGGAATTAGCCAAACAAAACAATCTTGAAGTTAGCTCGATCAAAGCTGAACCAAAAAAGATTGTCGATGCCAAAAGCGGACTAGGGATTGTCGATGTTAGTATCAAAATTAATCAAGGTAACTATGTCGCCCTCAAAAAATTTCTGACGGCAATGGAAAATAACCTTAGAATTTTTGATGTTCAGGATTTAAGTTTCCCAGAAAAAATTGATACCTTTACGATTGAATTATCAGCTTATTATATCCAATGAAAATAACTATCACTAAAAAAATTATTCCACATCTTATTATTGTTGTCCTGGTTTTGGTAACATGTTTTTTTACAGTCAAACCATTTCTTAATAATCTAATTGGAAATAAAACCAGTGAGACATCTACTGATCTCCAAAATAATATCAATAAATCACAATTAGTTAACTTAATGAATTCTTTGTTTGAGAGCAAACAACTGGCAAGTCTGATTTCGATCGGCAAAGGGCTACCAATTTTGGAAAAAACTAGCGACAATGATAATTTTAGTGAAATTAACAAAAATGGCGTTGTTGGTAATATTGGTCGTCACAATCCTTTTAGTGCGACTGAAAATTAATTTTGTCGAATTGAATTTTTCAAATCATTTTTTAAAAAATATTGAATGCCAGATAAAGATTTTAATCTAAAATTTGTTCAAGCCTTGATTGATAAAAAATTGATCACCAAGGATCAACTTCAAGAGGTGATTGAAGAAATTAAAAAAAGCGGTCAATCGATTGAGACCGTTATTTTGGCAAAAGGTTTGGCTGGTGAGACTGAAATTTTACAAATAAAAAGTAAAATTTTGGGAATCGAACCAGTTAATCTCAAAACTGAAAAAGTTGCCAAAGAAATTTTGTCGGTTATTCCAGAAGAGCTAGCTCAAAATTACAAAGTTGTCGCTTTTGATAAAGTTGACGACGTTTTAAAAGTCGCCATTGTCGATCCGATGAACCTCAAAGCACGCGAAGCTGTCAATTTTATTGCCCGCCAAAAAGGCTTAAAGACCCAGTATTATTTGACCGACCAAGAAGGCTTAAGTTTTGTATTTCGAAGTTATGGCGACGTGGCTTCTCAGGTTGAATCAGCTCTCAAAGCCGCCAAAGAAAGAATTGAAGTTGAGCCAGAAGAAGAAATGATTGCTACTGAAGAAGGTGTTCAAGACATGATCAAGAGTGCACCAGTTTCGAAAATGATCGACATTATTCTTCAGCAAGCTGTTGAAAAAAAAGCTTCTGATATTCACATTGAGCCGTTGTTCAAAGAAACGCGAGTGCGTTATCGTATCGATGGAATTTTAAAAACATTTTTAACTTTACCGAAATATATTCATTCAGCCTTGATTTCGAGAGTCAAAGTTATTTCCAATTTGAAAATTGATGAGACTCGTATTCCTCAGGATGGACGTTTTCGCATTACCGTCAACAATAAGCCGATCGATTTTCGTGTTTCGACTTTGCCGTTGGTTGAAAATGAAAAAGTTGTCATGAGAATTTTAGACACGCCAGAAAAAGCTCCAACACTTGAAGATCTTGGTTTTTCTGGTCGAGCCCTTGATGTGATGCATGATCGAATCAAGACTGCTCGTGGAATTTTTCTAGTAGCTGGTCCGACTGGTTCTGGTAAGACGACGACTTTGTATTCGATTTTGAGTGTTTTAAACCGTGAAGAAGTAAATATTATTACACTTGAAGATCCAATCGAATATTATTTGGCGGGTGTCAGTCAATCGCAGATTAATGCCGATGTTGGCTTCACTTTTGCTTCGGGTTTGCGTTCAATTTTGCGTCAGGATCCCGATATTATTATGGTGGGAGAAATTCGTGATGACGAAACTGCCGAGCTGGCGATTCATGCTGGTTTGACGGGTCATATCGTTCTTTCGACTCTGCACACCTCGGATTCTTTTGGAGCGATTCCACGTTTGACTGATATGAATGTCGAGCCGTTTTTAATTACCTCGACTTTGAATGTGGTGGTGGCCCAACGTCTCGGTCGTCATTTGTGCCAAAAGTGTAAAAAAGAAGTTACAATTAGCCCAGAATTACGTCAAGAAATCGTCGACCATTTGAAAGAAATTCCAAACCTCGAAGAATATTGGCCAGCTGGAATTGATAATCTTAAATTTTATAGAGGCGAAGGTTGTGATGAGTGTGGTGGTTCGGGTTACAAAGGACGAATCGCGATTGTTGAAGTCTTGCCAATGACTGATAAGCTCAAAGAAATTATCGAAGCCAAAGGTAATTTAGCTGAAATGAAAGCTGAATTCCGTCGTCAGAAAATGATTACCTTGGAAGAAGATGGAATTATTAAAGCTCTGAGAGGGGAGACGACTATTGAAGAAGTTTTAAGAGTTACTAGAGAATAAACTACATGCCACTATTTGAATACAAAGCAAAAAATTCTCGCGGTCAAAATGTCAGCGGGTTAGTCGAATCAAATGACCAAGAAAGTGCCGCTGAAATTCTCACTGATCGTGAGTTAATTTTGATTTCAATCGAAGAAAAGAAAAAAAATATTTTTGAGGGTTTAAAATTTTTTGGTCGCATCAAGACCAAGGATGTGGTTATTTTTTCACGTCAGTTGGCGGTAATGATTTCAGCGACAATTCCAATCGTCAAATCGCTTCAGGTTTTAACCAAACAAATTACCAACCCTCGATTTAAAAAAATAATTAGCGATATTGCTGATGATGTCGATGGCGGTTCCCAGCTTTCATCAGCGCTCGCCAAGCATGATGATGTTTTTGATGATTTTTTTATCAGTATGATCAAGACGGGTGAAACGACTGGTCGCTTGGATAAAGTTTTGGTGTATCTGGCTGATCAAAAAGAAAAAAGTTATGAATTAAATAGCAAAGTCAAAGGCATGTTGATTTATCCAGTCTTTGTCTTTTTTATGTTGATTGCTGTCGGCGTGATTGTGATGGTGTTTGTGGTACCAAAATTAATTAATGTGATTACTGAATCTGGTGGCGAATTACCATTTAGTACGCGTCTCTTAATTGGGACGAGTAATTTTTTGGTCAATTGGTGGTGGATTTTATTAATTATTAGTATAGGCTTAGTTTTCTTGTACAAAGTTTATACCAAGACCAAAGATGGTAAACATCATTTGGATTATTTAAAACTAAAAGTGCCAATTTTTGGGCCATTGTTTCAAAGAATTTATTTAGTTCGTTTTTCACAGAGCTTAGCGACCTTATCTGATGGTGGGGTGCCGTTGCCATATGCTTTGGAAGTTATTTCTGAGGTTGTTGGGAATGAAGTTTATAAAGATTTGATTCTGGAAACCAAGAAAGATGTCGAAGATGGTAATCCGATTGCTGGTGTGTTTCTCGAAAGTGATGTGGTACCAGATATGATTTCGCAAACACTTTCAATTGGTGAACAATCAGGAAAATTGAGCGAAATTTTATCAAAAGTCTCAGATTTTTATAGCAAAGAAATTGAAAGTATCTTGGAAAATATTGTGGCCTTAATTGAGCCAGTGGTGATTATTATTATGGGAGTAGCGGTGGCGATGATGGTTTCGGCGGTGATTTTGCCGATGTATAGTATGTCGACGGCGATGTAGGATAAAGTATCAAGTATTAAGTATAAAGTATAAGGTATCAAGTATCGGGTATAAAGTATTAGGTATTTTTTTGAAAAGGCCGTGCGTTGATTTTAAAAAAATAAAAACAGTAATGACAAGAGAATATAATTTCTACGTTTACATTATGGCCAACGTCACTGGAACTACCTATATTGGAGTTACTAGCAATTTAATCCGTCGAGTTTATGAACATAAATCAGATTTAATAGAAGGTTTTACTAAAAAACATCAATGTCATAAATTAGTTTATTTTGAACATTACGAGCATACGGATTATGCGATTAAAAGAGAGAAAGAAATTAAAAAATGGCGACGAGAAAAGAAAGAAAATTTGATAAGCAAAATGAATATTCTCTGGAAAGATTTGTACGATGATTTATTAAATTAATTTTTTGAATTTATTAATTTAAGTCTAGATTTATTTTTTTAATCAAATAATACCTAACTTTTAAACCAAAAAAATTACTGTCATTTCGAACGGAATTTTGTACTCAAAATGTAGAGAGAAATCCCTCTCGGGAAGGCAAAGTGTTGATTTAAAAAAAGAATTTGTTGAACGCACTAAACTTATTTTCAAAGTTTATTTTTACAAAAACATCCTCGGATGGAGAGGGATTTCTCTCTGCATCCCAGATTACTGGGATTCCGTTCGAAATGACAACGCGCAGTTGGTTTTTTGGGTGCTTGGTCGTTCATTTGCTTAATGGCATACAAAATAGTAGGCAAGAAATTCATTTATAATTTAAAATTGTCGCGTTATCCACCTTCCCCTTGGCATAAAAAATCAAAATTTGGTATAATAGTTTAATAAAACAAAAAATAAAGAAAGGTCGATTGTTTTTTAAAAAATATAAATAAGAAAAAATAATTAATATAAAAAATTATGAAGAAATTTAACAAAGGTTTTACTTTGGTCGAGCTTCTCGTTGTCATCGCCATTATTGGTATTTTGGCAACATTGGCAACCGTTTCTCTAAATGGTGCTCGTGAAAAAGCCAGAGATGCAAGAAGAATTAGTGATGTCAAGCAAATGGCAACTGTTTTAGAAATCGCGGCTGTTAATAATTCATCTGAAGCATTAACTGTTTGTACTGATGCTCATGATGCTACAATTGATTGTAGTACTACTATTGCAGGAGATGTTGCGCAATTTGCTAACTTTATTGATCCTAAACATGTTGCTTCTGGTGACGGAGCTACTGTTCCTTGTACTACTGGTATAGTAGGTGCAGGTGCAATTTGTGACTATTCAATTAGTAAGAAACTTGGTACAGCTGGTGCAACTGTTGGTGATTATGAAATCTGTTTCTATTTGGAATCGGGTTCCGGAGACTTGTTAAAGGGTCTTAATAAAGTTACTACTGGTGGTGTATTGTCTGGCGGTTGTAATTAATCATTTTATAGATAGTTTAAAAAGAGCTCCTCTTGGGGCTCTTTTTGTTTTTGAAAAGAGATGTCATCTCTGGGAGAGATGACATCTCTAATAAAGCATCGCTTTAAGCTCTGATATTTTTACATTTTATGCTATAATATAAACATAAAAATTAAAATAAAAATATGCAATCAAATCAAGGTTTTACTCGTTTAGAAATTTTACTGGTCGTCGGGATAATTGGTATTTTGGGAATTTTATCAATAATCCTCTTAAATAATTGCCAGCAAAAAACCCGTGACGCTCAGCGCTTATCTGATGTGCGCCAGATTGAAGCCGGACTTCAGATGTATTATACCGAAGGGTCTAGTTTTTCAGGAGCGTGTTTGGATCAAGGTGAGGGGAGTGTTTTAAAAACGATATTGTGTAATGCTACCAATAATCCATATATTTCTTGGGCAAATTATCAGGACCCAGATTTTTCTAGTTTAGCAGCTTGTGATAGTACTACTTCAGCAACAAAATGTAGTTGTGCTTATGGTCTTCAAATCGTCAACAAAGATGAATATCGACTTTATTTTTGCTTAGAAAAAGGCGCGAACGGAATTGGTAAAGGTTTGCATTCAATTTCGAGGAATGGGTTTGATAAATAGAAGCTAGAAGCTGGAATATAGAATCTTGAATCTAGAATCAGAATAAATTATAAAATTTTCTTAATTCAAGATTCCATATTCTAGATTCTTTTTCTGCTTTATTTAATATTTATTATGTATATAGAATCGCTTGTCATTATATTTTTTCTTGGTCTCACGATCGGCAGTTTTTTGAATTGCCTGGCTTATCGTCTGAGTCACGAAGAAGACGGCTGGCTTACCAAATTTCTTCGTGGTCGTTCGATTTGCCCTGGGTGTCGCCATACTTTAGAAAGTAAAGATTTGATTCCAGTGATAAGCTTTGCTTGGCTCGGTGGAAAATGTCGTTATTGCAAACAAAAAATTTCCTGGCAGTATCCGCTAGTCGAATTACTGACCGCAGGCATCTTTACGTTTATTTTCTATCAGCAAGGAATTTCTTTGCCGGCACTCTTTGGAATTGGGACCAGTGTCGATTGGATGCTGTGGCGAAATTGGTTGATTGCTGGGACTTTGATTGTGGTTTTTCTGGTTGATCTCAAAAAAATGATCATCCCCGACAAAATAATTTTGCCAGCTGGAATTATTATTTTTTTAGCGAATTTATATTTTGGATTTTCATGGTCAGAAATGCTAATTTCAGGAGTGATTATCGGCGGATTTTTCTTGATTCAATATCTCGTTTCAAAAGGCAAATGGATTGGCTTTGGTGATGTCAAATTCGGATTGGTAATTGGAATATTTTTTGGCTGGTGGGGATTATTGGCGTTGTTTCTGGCTTATATAATCGGTGGAATCACAGCGACAATTTTACTCTTGGGCAAATTCAAGCACGCCAAGAGCCAAGTTCCTTTTGGTCCATTTCTGGTGATTGGAAGTTTGCTGACACTTTTTTGGGGACCGATGATTTGGGAGATTTATCAAAGAATAATTCTTTTGAACTAAAATGATTTGGAAAATAAAAAATAAAATTAGTGCTTTTACCTTGATTGAGATGATGGTTGTCATCGCGGTTTTTGCAATTGTAACAACAATTGTGGTGGCAAATTATAACAGCAGTAAGGATCGTCGAAATTTGAACAATTCGGCTGAATATTTAGCGGCGGTTTTGAGAGAGGCGCGTACAATGGCGCAGACTGGGCAAACTTTTGATGGTCTAATTGAAAGTGGAGCTTCTCGACCGAAAAATGGGTTGGGGGTTTATATTCAAGACCAAAGTAATTATGTTCTTTTTGCGAATCAAGATTCTGATTTTAATTATGATTCTAGTGTCGATAAAATATTGCAAAACTATATACTGCCAGAGCATGTAATTTTTTCTAGCGAATCTGGTGGAATTGGTTCACGTGTAGGTAAGAGTTTTATTTTTACAGCCGATGGCGGAATGTATTTTGATAGTGGGGCCATAAAATTAATTTTATCAAACCCAGACTTAGCAGTTTCCAAATGTATCAATATTAAAAAAGAAACTGGTAGTATTGAAATAGGCGATTGTGATAATTGCACGATTGCTGGTTGTCCAGCCAATGATTTGATTTGTGATGAAAATAATGTAATGCAAAACAATTATACGTGTAATGTCGAAAGTGGAGCTTGTGTAAATTCACCCACACTTAACGAATCCTGTGACGCAACTTATATTTGTAGTGATGAAAATACACGGAAAAATCAGATTTGTTTTGAAGGGGAGTGTTTTGATCAATCTGATGATTGTGATTCTGGATATGAATGTGTGGCTGGAGAATGTGTCGAAACCATTATTTTAAATGTTGGCGATTTTTATCAGGGAGGTATAATAGCGTATATTTTACAACCTGGTGATCCGGGATATATTGAAGGCGAAGTACATGGTTTAATTGCCGCATTGAGTGATAAATCAACAAATTCTGTTTGGGGTACAACAACAGGATCTTGTTCAACTGTGTTAATTGGAGCATCGGGTATTGAAATAGGAACTGGTCTTTTAAATACAAACATGATTAGTTCATTGTGTGGTAGTAGCTCTTCTGCCCGTTATTGTTATAATTATAGCGTCATGGATTCCGGGATAACTTATGATAATTGGATTTTGCCATCAAAAAATGAATTATATAAATTGTATTTAAATCGAAATTTGATTGGAGGATTTACCTTAAATAGTTATTGGAGTTCATCTGAGTCTAGGGCTAGTTATTCTTGGTTTCAGTCTTTTTCGTCGGGATTGTCAGTTGAAGAGATGAAAAGTCTTGCATTAAAAGTGAGATGTATTCAATATTTTTAAAAAAAATGTTAAAAAAATATTTTAAATCTCAATCTGGCGTTACCCTTATCGAATCATTAGTCGCGATGATGGTGATTACGGTTGGTCTGGTGGCGATTTTAAGTTTAGCTTTAAGTAGTTTGACTCGAGCAAAAGTGTCAAAAGAACAAATTGTAGCCACAGCTTTGGTTCGCGAGGGAATTGAAATTACGCGCACAATTCGTGATACAAATTGGTTACAGGATATTGGATGCTGGAGTGTTAATGGTTGTGGATTAGCTGATGATCTTTATGCTTTAGATTATACAAACGCAAGTAGTTTAGATGAAGCTACGAGGTTTTCGGGTGATATTGAAGAATTTATTTTTTTGGACAATGATGCCTCGATTTTGAAAGAAAATTCAGAAAGTTTTTATAATCATAGCTCGGGTGATGCTACAATTTATCGTCGAGTGGTTCAAATTGAAGCTGGAAATATTACTGAATCAAAACATATACGTTGTCGAGTTTATTGGAATGCTCGCGGCAAAGATTTTTATGTTGATGCCGAAACTATTTTAACTAATTGGCGCTAAAATGAGAAAAATAATTAAAAATCAATCTGGTTTTACATTAGTTGAATTACTGATGACAATTTTTATTTCAATAATTATCGTGGTCGGTGCGACTGGAATTTATGTTTATAGCACCAAAGCTCAGCAAACAACTTTGAAATTAAACGTCGTTGCTCAAGATACCCAATTTTTGTTTGACACTATTAGTCGTAAAGTGCGAGAGGGTGAAATTGATTATAGTTATTATGGAGGGACTTGGAATTCTACTGATTCGATTGATGCTAATGGCGATGGTAATATAGATGAAACTGAAAAAGAT
>JBAYNP010000004.1:0-17806 GCA_041678785.1 Patescibacteria group bacterium
AATTATGTGGTGCGTGTTTGAAAGCGCGATTGGCCAATCGCGCTTTCAAACACGATTAACGGATTTCTATAAAGCAAATCTAGTTAAACAATTATCATTTTTGAAAGCGACAATGATCATTGTCGCTTTCAAAAATGTTTGCGTTTAAAATTAGATAAACAAAAATGAGCACACCGTAGAGACGCGATTCATCGCGTCTGATCTACTGGTTGAATATTTTAGAGACGCGATAAATCGACGTCTCTACACCACGTTTAATTAAAATCAACATTGCAATTAGAAAACCAAAATAAATCAAGTTAGAGATGCCATCTCTTGGAGAGATGGCATCTCTTTTCTTTTAAATTTTTAATCAAAACTAACATTGCAATCCATTAAACAAAATTTGTGTGTAGAATTATTTTCTGTTTGAAAAAACAACAATCCGTGCTAAAATTAATTTATAAAAATTAATTAAAATTTTATGGACGAACTAAAGTTTAAACCTGCGTTTGTTATCGGCACAGCTTTGATGCTAAGTGCCTTGATCTTTGGGTCGTTTTATTATTTCGGGCAATCAGCGACTGGTCAAGATGTCTTGTCGGTGACTGGTTCGACCAAAACTCGAGTAACTTCCGATCAAGCAAAATTAGTGGTGGCACTTTTGCGAGTTGCTCCAGTTAGCACGTTGTCAGAGGGTTATAAAAATATCGCTCGCGACTTAGCCCTGGTGCGAGGCTTATTAGAAAAAGAAGGCATTCCTGCTACGGACATTATCGAAAGCCCAGTCTCGATGAATCAAATGTATGATCAATACAATTCTGGTGGCGAAATAAAATATGAATTGCGACAGACTGTCAGTGTCCAATCAGGCGACGTCAATAAAATTACCGAGCTTTCAAAAAAAGTTCCCGACTTGTCAGCCCAAGGCGTGATTATCTCAATTCAAGCTTTAGAATATTATTATTCCAAACTGCCAGACTTAAGAATTTCTTTACTAAGCGAAGCTGTCAAAGATGCAAAATTTCGTGCCGAAAAAATTGCTGATGGTACTGGTCGTAAAATTGGCAGTGTTGAAACCGCTTCCAATGGCGTCGTTCAAGTTTTAACTCCAAATTCGGTCGAGGTCTCAGATTATGGTTCTTATGACACTTCGAGTATTGAAAAAGATGTCATGGTAACGATCAAGGCTTCGTTTAGACTTAAATAAGCTATGAGAATTCAATTATCAGGCTGTGCTATTATAAATGACAATGCCGAATTGTTGCTTTTATGGAAAATAAAACATGGTCATTATGAATTTCCCGGAGGAAAAGTCGAATCAAATGAAACTTTAGAAGCAGCGGCTAGGCGTGAATGTCTGGAAGAGCTTGGAGTTGAAGTTGATATTTTGAATTATCTTGGCTTCGAAGATTTTGAAATTGATGGAAAGTCTTTTAGTAGTCATAAATTTTTGGGAAAAATTAAAGACAGCCAGATTCCGAAGGTAAATGAACCAGATAAATTTGAAAAATTATTTTGGTTACCAATAAAAAATTATCAAGATTATATTTGTGCTCCCAACGTCAAAGAATTTTGTCAAAAATATATTGATGGCAAAATAGATAAATAAAAAGATTTTGATTTTGTAATAAAATTTTGTTTCTGTTATAATTTAACTACTGAAATTAAATTAGTTTTTTATGCAAAAAGTAAGAAAAGCTGTTTTGCCGGTGGCGGGTTTTGGAACTCGATTTTTACCAGCAACCAAAGTTCAACCAAAAGAAATGTTGCCGCTTATTGATAAGCCTACAATTCAATATATTGTTGAAGAAATGGTGGCATCTGGAATTGAACAAATTATTTTAGTCACCAGCGGAGATAAACGTGCGATCGAGGATCATTTTGATCATAATCAAAATTTAGAAAAGCATCTCGAAGAAAGTGGTAAACTTGAACTTTTGGAACAGATCAAAAAAATCTCTGAAATGGCTGAATTCGTCTATGTCCGCCAAAAGGGTCCTTATGGTAATGGCACGCCAATCAAAAATGTTAGAAAAATTATCGGCGACGAGCCGTTTGTGTGTGCTTTTGGAGATGACTTGGTTAAATCAGAAGTGCCCTTAGCTAAACAGCTAATCGATGTTTATAGTAAATATAATGGCATGGTTGTCGCGGCTCAGAGAATCCCTCAAGAAGATGTTTCTAAATATGGTGTTTTGGATATTGAAAAAATCAAAGATAATGTTTTTCAAGTCAACGATTTAGTCGAAAAGCCATTAGTTAAGGATGCACCTTCGAATATGGTGGTGACTGGTCGTTATATTTTAACCCCAGATATTTTTGATGCCCTTGACCGAACGGAATTAGGCAAAGGTGGCGAATTATATTTAACCGATGCGATTGATTTACTTTTGAATGATGGTAAAAAGCTTTATGCCTGTGAATTTGAAGGTAAATATTATGATTGCGGAAACAAGATTGAGTTTGTCAAAGCGATCATTGATTTTTCTCTTGAAAGACCAGAAATGTCAGCCGAAATTAATAAACATTTGAGAAAAATAATTTCTTAAAGTTATATGTTAAACAAAAAAAATTTGAAACTAGCAATTTTGGGAGTTTTTTTGCTAATACTACCAATTTGTGGTTTTAGTTGCACTGGCGGGACAACCGAAACGGTTGAAATCCCAAAAGTTAATTTGACCTATTGGCGTGTCTGGGATTCGTCAGATAAATTTTCAGAAATAATTTCAGCTTATGAAGCCAAATATCCTTACGTCAATATTACTTATCGTAAACTGAGATATGAAGAATTAGATCAAGCACTGCTCGAAGCTTGGGCACGAGGCACAGGTCCAGATATCCTTTCGATTCACAATACTTGGGTTGATAAATATTTATCAGATATTGAACCAATGCCAGCCGAAGTCTCAATGCAAAAAACCCAAATGACTGGCCCAAGTTGGCGTCAGCGTCAAGAGATTGTGACTCAGAAAAAAAATATGCCAACAACTAATGATGTCAAGACTAATTTTGTAGATGTGGTTTATGATGACATTGTTCGTAATGGTCAGATCGTCGCTTTGCCACTGAGTATTGATTCATTGGTTTTATTTTATAATAAAGACATTTTAAATAATGCTGGAATTGCTAATCCCCCATTGACTTGGTCTGATTTTAATGATATGGTAAAGAAGTTAACTGTTCAGGATGAAAAAGGTAATATTATTCAGGCTGGAGCTGCTCTGGGAACGGCCAATAATATTCCGCGCTCGATGGACATTCTTTCACTGCTAATGATGCAGAATGGGACTCAGATGATGAATGGTAATAGTGCAGCTTTCAATCAGCCGTCAGCTAGCGACAAAGGTTATTATCCTGGTAAAGAAGCTTTGAAATTTTATACCGACTTTGCTGATCCAAGCAAAGAAGTTTATACCTGGAATTCATCAATGGCTGATGCCCTTGAAGCATTTGAGTCGGGTAAAGTTGCTTTTTTCTTTGGTTATTCATTTCATCTCGATGACATCAAAGCCAAAGCTCCAAAATTAAACATTGGTGTTTCGACGATGCCTCAGATTGCGGGTAATCTCAAGCAAGTCAATTATGCAAATTACTGGGTCGAAACTGTTACCAAGAAATCGACTCATCAGCCAGAAGCTTGGGATTTTATCGCCTTTGCTACCGCTCAAGAAAATGTGAGTTCATATTTGAAAAAAGCTAAAAGGCCGACAGCTCTAAAAGCATTGATAAATTCTCAGCTTGGTGATTTGGAATTAGCTCCATTTGCCAAACAAACACTGACAGCTGACAGCTGGTACCATGGGAGTAATTTCGAATATACTGAAGATGCTTTTAAAGACATGATCAACAAGGTCAATAATGGCTCGACAGATTACCAAGGAATTTTAGACGGTGCAGCTACAAAAATAAGAGGTGGTATTTATTAATCAATAAAATGAAGTTACTAAACAAAAATTTTTTTATCGCGATATTTATTTTTATATCAATTTTTTGTGTTGGTCATAATTCACTAGCAGCTGAAGGAAATAGTGTTTTAAAGAATTTTCAAATTATGCCAAAGGCGATGCCGTGTCCGAATTGTGAATGTAATTGTACGACAGGGACTGCAACCGAAATTAATACTTGCCTGGATACTTGTATAGATAAGTGTAAAACCGAAACGCCAGCTGGTGAGGACGGCACTGGTGGAAAAGCTGCGATTACCTGTTATAATAATATTTGTAGCGATAACACAGCAGATGCTAATAATATTTATCAATGTAGCACTTGTGCAATTGACGGCGATTGTTACCTAAATGATTTTTTGCAAGTTTTTGTAAATATCGCCAACATTGTTTTGGTTTTTTCAGGAGTGTTTGCTTTGTTAATGCTAATTTATAATAGTTTTCAGTTTTTGATTTCGATGGGTGATGAGAAAAAAGTTCAGTCAGGTATAACTGGTATTAAAAACGTAATTATTGGTTTAGTAATTGTAATGGTAGCGTGGACACTGGTAAGTCAAGCAAAAAAAATGATGGGTTTTGATGAGATGTATAATTTGACAAGCGTAGATGTTGTTGGTGATCCTGGGACAAGAAGTCTTCGAGAACTTAATTCTGGGTCTTCGGCAGTGGGCTGTTGTGTTCCCGATAATGATTTAAGTTTGCCTCCTGCTATTTGTTTGCCGATAGTCGTTGGGAGTGGTTGTCCTGATGGATATACCCAAGATAATGAGCTTTGTGATGATATTACTGATTGTACGACAGCACATTGTGAATATAGAAGTGTTTGTGGAGTTGGAAGCACTGTTAGTTGTCTTGGTCAGACTCCCTGCACAGACATGAGCGGTTATATGTTGGACGGAAACTGTGTTTTTTGTAGTGATAGTATATCTTCGGGTTGTACCCCGTCGAGCTGGGCACCTGCTGACTGGTATCATTAATTACTAGATAATCAATTTATATGTTATATCAAAAACAAAAAAGAATGACTTTAAAAATTGCGAATTTAATTTTGGTAATTTTGGGTCTTGCAATTAGTTCCCCTATTTTAGCCGCGGCAACTACTTTGACTAATCCTCTCGGTTCAGATGATATTGCGACACTAATTGGGAAAGCTATTGCATTTTTGCTAGGTGCTTTTGGGGCCATTGCCTTATTAATGTTTATTATTGGTGGCTTTATGTGGATGACTTCGATGGGTGATGAGAAAAAAATTCACAAAGGAATGGAAACAATAAAATGGGCAGCTCTAGGGATTGTGGTGGCTTTCAGTAGTTATGCGATTATCAAAATGGTCTTTGAAATGTTTGCTGGTGCATAAAAATTTTGACACAGAAAAAATAGATGCTATAATAAAAAGAGGTCGATTTAATAAATAATAATTAAAAAATTAATGACGTTTTAAATTTTAAAAAAGCGTCAAAAAGGAAATTAAAAATGAAACTTACAAAAAAAAGAATTTTAGTCGGTATGATGACATTCGCTTTAGCGATCGTGTTAGTAATGCCAACATTCGTGATGGCTCAAGGTACAGACGAACTTGATTGTACCGAAGAAGGTGTTTGTGCTTGTGGTGTTGGATATGAACCTCAGGCTGGTAGTACTGGTGTTGGTTGTGAATGTTTAGCTACCGATGGATCTGCCACAATACAGCTACAACCTTGTCTTCCAACAAGTGACTACACCAATGACGATATGGACTTAATGACCACAATCGTTCAGCTCATCAACATCATTATGAGTTTCTTAGGTTTCATCGCGGTGATCATCATCTTAATTGGTGGTTTCAAGTGGATGACCGCTCAAGGTGATGACAAAAAAGTCGAAGATGCCAAAAAGACTATTACAACAGGTGTGATTGGTTTAGTGGTTATTTTCGCAGCTTGGGGCGTTGCCCGTTTTGTGATTAACCTTTTGGCTAATCTCTAGTTTGCTAAGATATCAATGAACATCAAAATTCAAAAATATTTGCCTTTGATCGCTTTGCTAATGATTGTTTTACCAGTGGCCGTTTTGGCTGCCGGCAACAATTATGGCTTAGATGTAGCTGCTGAGGCGGCTGGTCTTAAGGATGGCAAAATCAACGACTGGCGAGATATCTTCGTAGTCGTCATCAATGGAGTTTTAATGCTTTTGGGATTTTTATCACTAAGTATTACCATCTATGGCGGATTTATGTGGATGTCTTCAGCTGGCGATGAAAAGAAAGTTGCCACTGCCAAAGATATTATCAAGGCAGGCGTGATTGGGTTGATAGTGATTTTACTATCACTAGCAATTACCAATGCAGTCTTTGGATTTATGGGTGTGAAATTAACAACTTGGTCTGGCTGATAAGCTGGACAATATATAGCAAAACTCCCTCTGAAAAGAGGGAGTTTTGTTTTATCCGCTCGGGGACAGGATTAAAATTGTTTTGTGAGAAAGGGTTTTGAGTTTTGTTAAACATAGTTGGTAGAGACGTACGGCCGTACGTCTCTACGTGCGTTGGATATTATTTAACCCAGACTCAAAAGCTTGACATTTATAATAGAGTATGCTATACTTAGAATAGAAAAATTGAAAATTTTGGAGGGAAAATGAAATCTTTAGTTGAAATTGGCTATTTGTTGGGCAGAGGCCTGGTCTATTCTTTTGCCGGTCTCTGTTTGTTGGGTGCAGCCAAGGTATATTTAAAAGTCGGAGTTTTTTCTTCGGCTGACATCGCCTTGATTTGTGGTTGTTTGTTTTTAGGTGGCCTTATTGTGGCTCTTGCACAAGAAATTCCCAGAAAATAAGGCGAGGAGGTAGATGTTTTTATATGGGGCGCTTTTAATCGAGCGCCTTATTTTTTTAAAAAGATTGACATTTGTGATATTGTATGTTACTATTTAAGATATAAAAGAATCAAAACAAAAATAAATGGAGGGTTAAAATGAAGACGTGTTTAATTGGCTGTCTTGCGTTTGTGATTGTGGTTGTTTGTCTTTTTGCAAAAATAGAGGCGAAATCACCACAACAAAAAATCGCTCCGAAAAAAATTTCAACCCTCTCTACATTGTTAAATAAGGGAGGTGACAATTGGTGTAGTGTGTTAGTTATTGAAAAAGTACGTGACTTGTATAACGTTACTGATGGGAGAGATACCATTTGGTGCCAATTGGCGCCAGGTGGTGAACCAATGCAGGCTGGTTCTAAAAAATACTTTTTACTTTTGGTGAAAACAAAATCAATTGAGCAAAGCGGCATACAAGCAACCATCTGCCAGCAACTTTAAACAACTTGAATACAATTTTTGCAAGGCCGTCTTATTGGACGGCCTTCTCTCTTTTTTAAACCAAAAACATTTTGTAAAACATCTATATTTAAATTTTATTTGTATCCCCTTTTCAAAAGTGCTATAATAAAACTACTTTAAAATAATCAAAAAATTATGAAACAGAAAAGTTTAATTTTTGCGTTTGCGTTATTTCTTGCGGTAGGTGCTTTTGGAATTTTTGAGAACAGCAATGTTGCTTTAGGTGTTGGTGAGTGTTTACCTGAGGCGCAAGATAATTATGATGCAAGTGGTTGTTCAACATTTACTGAAGATTCTTGTACTGCCCTTTGTCCTAGTTTTTGTCGTTGGGATACAGGAACATCTTCTTGTGTCTCTAATGATACTACTGGTCCGACCGTTGAAATCCCTGAGATAAATATTATTCCAAAAACTTCTCTAGAAGATATGGTTTTGAAATTAATAAATATTCTTTTGAGTTTTCTAGGATTTATTTCGGTGATCATTACTCTCTATGGTGGTTTCGTCTGGATGACTTCAGTGGGTGATGAAAAGAAAGTTTCCAAAGCTAAAGAAATTATTTCTGCGGGAGTGATTGGAATTGCAATTATTATGTGTTCTTGGGGACTTGCTAGTCTGGTGTTTAAGATTTTTGGTGTCGGAATTGCCTAATTTTAATTCATCAAAATTGAGGCTTTATATCAAACAAAGAAGACTCCCTCGAGTCTTCTTTTGGTTAACAAAAAAATTCTCGCCAAGCATGGATGCGAGAATTTTTATACTTTGATTCTACCACAATTCAAAGTCTTTGCAAGTGCATAAACCAGTTGTTTTTTGGATAGATTAATGATTTGATAAAATTACAAAAACCTGATAGAATCGAAAGTGAACTAATAAAAATTTTATGTCAGGACACAATAAATGGAGCACAATTAAAAACAAAAAAGCCGTCGTCGATGCTAAAAAAGGCAAGATTTTTACGCGACTCGGTCGGCTGATTACAATCGCGGCACGTGAAGGCGGTGGCGATATGGATTCGAATTTCAACCTCAGAATGATGGTCGAAAAAGCCAAAAAATCAAACATGCCCAAGGAAAATGTCGACAAAGCTATCAAGCGTGGGACTGGCGAAATCGAAGGGGCTCAGATTGAAAACCTGGTGTATGAAGCTTTCGGTCCCGGAGGCGTAGCTTTTATCGTCGATACTCTGACCGACAATCGCAATCGCACGGTCGCCGAAATCAAACATATTTTTGTCAAAAATGGTGGTAACCTCGGTGAGCCAAATAGTGTGATGTGGATGTTTGAACGTAAAGGCGTGATCAGAATTTCAAAAGAAAATTTGAAAGACAGAGCCGATGAAATTGAAATGCTAGCGATCGAAGCTGGGGCCGAGGACATCGACAATCAAGCTGAGGGTTTGACAATTTATACTTCAGCTGATAGTTTTGTTAAAGTCAAACAAGTTTTGGAAGCCACAAAACTCGAATTAGATTCAGAAGAAATCGAATATGTCCCGAAGACGACGATTGCGGTTGACGATAAGATTGCGAATGCCCTCGAAAGAATCGGCGAGCAACTCGACGATCACGATGATGTCAGTGATTATTCAACCAACCAAGCTTAGTCATGGTCATCAAAAAAGCCTGTAAAATTTTAGGGATTGATCCGGGGGTGGCTCGAGTGGGCTGGGGTCTAATCGAAGTCTGTGGAGGCAATTTGAAGCCTTTGGCTTATGGTTGCATCGAGACTGCGGCTCATGAAAATCACTTGGAACGTTTGAAACAAATCAAAGATAAACTAGAAAAAATCTTGGACAAATT
The DNA here is from genome assembly GCA_041678785.1 of Patescibacteria group bacterium. Taxonomy (GTDB): domain Bacteria; phylum Patescibacteriota; class Patescibacteriia; order UBA2591; family JBAYNP01; genus JBAYNP01. The sequence continues at coordinate 9,042 of JBAYNP010000004.1, forward strand.
CCAACCCGATCAGGTCGCGATCGAAAAGCTTTATTTCGCTCAAAATGTGACGACAGCGCTGACGGTCGGTGAGGCTCGCGGAGTTATTTTATACACTATAATTTCAAAAGGTTTGAATTGTTGTGAGTTCACGCCACTAGAAATAAAACAAGCGATTTGTGGTTATGGACGAGCCAGTAAAGATCAAATCCAAAAAATGGTCATGGGAATTTTAAAATTAAAAGAAATCCCAAAGCCAGACGATGCTGCTGATGGTTTGGCAATTGCAATTACCGCTAGTCAGACAAAGTTTTAAATTTTAGCCAGTCAAAAAATATCATGGAAAAAATACGTACCAGTTATGGTTATAAATTAAACCGACCATCATCTTTTGTAATTGTGGCACCTCATGCTGGTGGGGATGATTTTAAAACGGCGACAATTTCGCGGCAACTAGCTGAAAGTTTGAACGCCTCGGTGATTGTTAATCGCAAATTTTTTAAAGAAGGTAATAAAAAAGCCAAACTAAGACCAAGATTTGTCGAAGATTTCAATCAGCTCAGATGGAGCCATCGCAAAGATCAATATATTTGGGGTAATAAAAAAGTCGCTATGAAAGAATTTTTTGATGACATCTCAAATTTTTGTGATTTGGCACACGAATATAATTCTGAAAACAAAGCGATCGTGGTTTATTTACATGGGATTAAAAACGAAGAAATCGGGATTGATCTGGGCGTTGGAATTAAGGCTAAAGGTGATGGGAATAAGTTTGTCGAAAGTATTTATGATGAAGCCAATAATTCTGGCAAAGCTACAATTAAGATTAGTAAGCTAAAAAAAATTCGCAAGAAAATAAGTGAAGCTCTAAAAGAAAAATTTAATTTAGCAGTGACGATCGGTCGAATTTTTATCGGTTGGAGCAAACGTTCGGCAGTTCAATTTCACAAACACGAGGGACGCAATGATTATGCGATTCAATTTGAAATCAATCGACAAATGCGTCGTAAAGAAAATCGAGAATATTTAATAAATTTACTAAAGGAAACTTTAGAAGAAGCTTTTAATTAAAAAATAAATGTTATTACACCTATTAACTTTTTCGGGGTCACGCAATGTTAGCGAGGTTACTCGAGGCGAGTTAAAAATGTTTAAGGAAGCCGCCGAAAAAAGAGGACATCAATTGGAAATTATTTTTTCCGAAGATTGTCAGATGCAATTTGATCATAAGCCAGGACTTTTGATAAAAAATCATCAACCAAAAGATATCAAGGTGTTGATTGTGCGGGCTAACTTTTTGAGTAATGTCGAATTTTTGGCTTCGATTATCAAACAATTTGAAATCGTTAAAATTCCAGTGATTAATGCCAGCTTACCAGTCATGCGAGCTAAAAATAAATTTCGCACGATGCAGGTTTTGAGCGACAAAAAAGTTCCAATGCCAAAAGCCTATATGGTCGGCAATCCGAAATATATCGATGATGTAATTAGTGACATTGGAGCGTTTCCAGTGATTCTAAAAACCGTCACCGGGTCTCATGGGACTGGAGTTTCGATTATTGAAAGTAAGCGTGGGCTGAAATCAATCGTTGAAATGATTATGAAAGATGACAAAGAGCCATTGATCGTCCAAAAATATATCAAAGAAGCCAAAGGGCGAGATATTCGTGTCTTTATCGTGGGCAAAAAAATTATCGGTGCCATGGAAAGAATAGCTACTAGACGTGGTGAATTTCGCTCGAACTTTCATCTTGGTGGTCGCGTGCGCGTGGCTGAAATGAGTCGCGAGGAAAAGCGAGTGGCTTTTGCAGCGGTGCGGGCTTGTGGTTTAGAGATGGCTGGTGTTGATTTGCTGCGAACTAATGATGGTCCGAAAGTTCTCGAAGTTAATTCAAATCCAGGCCTAGAAGGAATTACCAAGGCGACGGGGCGTGATGTTGCAGGAAAGATTATTGAATATGCGGTTAGAAAAGTCAGAGCGATGAAGAAGAAAAAGAAGAAATAAAATTAAGACGATAGAAATAAAAAAAATAAAAGTGAGATCATGTGATCTCACTTTTATTTTTTTGTAATGTTTTAATAAAAATCAATACATAATATTTTTGCCACCAAAAATGAAATCAAAATAATTAAAATTGGTCGCACAGAATGCGTAGAGACGTACGGCCGTACGTCTCTACAACCATGTTTAATAGAGCTTAACATTTTAATTCACAAAACATTATTAGTGTCATTTCGAACGGAATTTTGTACTCAAAATGCAGAGAGAAATCCCTCTCAGGAAGGCGTAACTTTGATTTTTAGAATAATTTATCGAACCCACCGTGTCATTCCGAACGAAGTCTCGGTACTCCGAGACGTAGTAGAGGAACCAGCCTCGACTAGCGAGTCTAGGCGGGTCCCTTATCCGTGGATTACATAAATATAAGAATAAAAACAGACAATCAATGATTTTATGTTTTTAAACTTTTGTTTTACCAAAATCAATATTCTGTGTGTTATCTTTCCACCTTTTTAGACAAAAAGGTGGAGCCAAAAACTGGCTCACTGGTTTCGTTCATAATAAATTCTAAGTTTTGTTCTCATTATTTTCTGAAACTCGCCCCCACACCCATTAAATAATGCAATATAAATAAAATTATTAAAGTAGGTTTATTATTTAATGGGTGTGGGGACTCAAACATCAGAAAATTTTTCCCCAAGGGAAAACCATTCAAACAAAACTTGAATTTAATAATTCACTCAACCAATGTTCGCGGTCAAAATTTAATGCTGGTGGCTCTAAAAATTTTCAAAAAACGTAATAAAAAATTGAAAGTGCTCAAGCGCTTGAGCACTTTCAATTTTTATATCTGCAATTTTTATCTCGCCGCTGTCTTTTTAGCATCAGCCAGACTGATTGAAATAATTTTTGAAATCGCCTGATTGTTCATCGTAACTCCATAAAGCGTGCTAGCTTTTTCCATGGTGACGCGATTATGGGTAATAGTGATAAATTGAGTTTTTGGTGAAAGCTTATCAATAATTTCAGAGAATTTCTGAGTATTGGCTTCATCGAGAGCGGCATCAGCTTCATCGAGAATGACAAATGGTGGCGGATTATAGGCAATAACTGCACAGACGAGAGCCAAGGCAGTCATGGTTTTTTCACCACCAGACAAGGCTTCCATATTTTTAATTTTTTTACCAGGAGGCATGGCAATAATTTCTAGCCCCTCGATTATTTTTTGCGATTTTTCATCAACAATTTCGACTTGTCCTTCAGCTTCGATTTCGTCCAAGGCATTAACATCAACCAGATTTTGGATTAGTCTTAATTCGGCCTTACCGCCATCAAAAAGAATCTTGAAATATTGATCAAAATGCTGATTAATTTTTTCAAAAGCTTTATTAAATTCTTGCTTAATAATTTTATCGAGATCGGTGACTAATTTATCGAGCGATTTGATAGTTTCTTGGAGATCGATGACCTGTTGGCTGATAAAATCGAATCTTTCTTTGGTCGTTTCATATTCGGTGATCGTGTCGGTGTCGATATTGCCGATCATTTCGAGAGCACTCTTGAGATTTTTTATCTTTTTCCAAGTATCTTCGATATTAACTTCTTCTTGATTTGGGTTTGGGGTAAATTCTTTGGCAAATTCATCTTCGATTTCTCGTACCAAGCTATCTTTGCGGGTTTCGAGTTTGGCGAGATAAATACTAGCTTCGTTTAAATCTCGATTTTTGATATCGAGCTGACTTTGCAAGCGTTGCATGTTTTCTTGAAGCTCGAAAATTTGACGTTTTTTGTTATCCTGGTTTAAGTTGAAACTATCAAGCTCTTTTTGAATCACCAAGATTTGTTTTTCGAGTGATTCGATTTCAGTTTCAATTTTTGAAGCTTGGGATTTTAGATCTTTGAAATGTTGATCTTGGTTTTCTGGGCTAATCTGGCCCTCTTCGATTTCTCGAGAAATATTTTTGATTTCAAGTTCATTTTTTTGGAGATTGGTTTTTAATTCTTCGTCACGGCCAGCAAAAACTTTGAGGTCGATTTTGATTTGTTCGATCGCTTCTTGGTATTTTTGGTAAGAAGTTAATTTTAAGCTGAGCTCATTTTTTAAATCGCTGATTTGTTTGAGAACCATGCGTTTGTCGATGGTCGAGCCAGTTTTTTGATCCCAGGTGAAAAAGTTTTTTGAGCGATAACCACCTTGAATCATGCCTGATTTTTCAAAAATATCGCCGTCGAGCGTCACCATTCTTTCGCGGTTGATGCCAATGGCTCGAGCGCTCTCACTATCTTCGACAATAACCGTGCTACCAAAGACGAGTTCAAAAGCTTTACTAAAACGATTTTCAAATTCAATCAAATCTAGAGCTAAATCAACAGCACCATGTTCATTGGCAATTTCGCGGGACGAATCCTTGATTGGATAAACATCAAGTTTGTTTAATGGCAAAAATGTCAGCGAGGTCAGATGGTTATTTTTGAGAAATTGAATACAATTGATCGCGGTTTGTTCATTTTCAACGACGAGAGCATTCAATCTCGACCCAGCCGTGACTGCCAAAGCGACTTCGTGAGCCTTTTTGACTTTGCCGAGCTGAGTAATTGTCCCATAGATTCCTGGAATTTTATCTTTTTGTTCTAGAATAGTATCGACAGCAATTTGAATATAAGATTTATTCTTTTCCGAGCTAGAAGTACTGGAATTTAATTCGTTTTCGAGGGTTGCGAGATTATTTTTAAGAACTTCGATTTCTTGTCCGAGAGAATTGAGGCTCAGATTTTCTTTGCGAAGATTGATATCGAGAACTTCTTGTTGAGATTCGTTTTTGTTTATTTTCAAATTCAAATCATTGAGAGCTTGTTTGAGTTCTTCTTTTTTATTTTCGAGCCAAGAAATATTTTGCTTGCCGACTTTGATATATTCGAGACTGAGCTTGCCTTTGATAATCGTCAGCTCTTTGTATAAATTATTTTTGGTCTGATTGAGTGCGTCAAATTTTTCTTTCAGGCTGTTAAAATTATCTTTTTGATTTTCTTCTTGAGCCAAGGTGCTTAATTTTTTTTGAAGGTCTTGAATTTCGATTTCAAAATTTTTAACAATCAATTCTTGGTCATTATAAATTTTTTGGTAGCGACCGCGTTCGTTCTCGATCTGATTCCAAACAAAAGAATAATATTCTTGTTGCAGGCTAGTCAATTCTTTTTCAATTTCTTTACGTTTGTTTAATTTATCGACTTGGCGCTGTAATAATCTCAGGCGCGGTTCAATTTCTTTGAGCGTGGCTTCACCTTGGGTCAAGTTTTCATGACTGCGGTCGAGTTTGTTGATCGACTGATCGCGTTTGATCTGATGATGTTTGACACCAGCGGCCTCATCAAAAAATAATTTGCGATCTCGGGGTGAGCAAGTCAAAATATAATCGGTTACGCCCTGGCCGATAATGCCATAGCTTTTTTGACCGAAATTAGCCTTGGCTAAAATCAAAACAATATCTTGAAGTTTGGCCTTGCTCTTATTTATCAAATATTCACTTTCGCCATCGCGATAAACTCGACGCGTAATAATAATCGGTGAATATTCGAGGTCGATGCGTTTGTCGTCATTGTTTAGATATAAAGAAACCTCAGCCATATTCGAGCGACTTTTGGCGTCTGAGCCGGAAAAAATAATATCCTGGGATTTCTTACCTCTCAGGTTTTTTGGGCTTTGTTCGCCAGTCACCCAGCGGATGGCATCGACTATATTTGATTTACCAGAGCCATTGGGACCGACGATACAGGTGGTATCTGGTGTAAATTCGAGGATAGTTTTATTGGCAAAAGATTTGAAGCCGTTGATTTCGATTTTTTCGAGATACATGTTTTTCTGAGAATAAAATAAAAAGGCTAAGTGCCTAATTATTTTATCATATTTTGTGAAATGGATGAAGTTTTGACGAAAACTACCACTTTTTTATTTCCAACGCTTTCTCAGCCGCCGCCATTTGAGCTTCTTGTTTGTTGGTGCCTTCGCCAGTAGCGATTAATTCTTCGCCAAGATAAACTCCGATTTCAAAATGTTTGGCATGGGCTGGTCCCCACTCTTTTTCAACCTTGTAGACTGGAGTGAAGGCGACTTTTTCTTGAGCGGCTTCTTGAAATTTGGTTTTGGCATCGATATAAAGCTTTTTTTCCAAAATTTCTGGAAGTTTAATAATAATATTTTTGTGAATAAAGTTTTTAGCAGCCTCAAAACCTTGATCTAAATAAACTGCACCAATAACAGCTTCGACGGCATCGGCTAAAATATAACTGCGAGCTTTGGTATTATCATCCTGAGCCTCGCCTTTACTAAGCATAATATAATCATTGAGTTCAATGGCTTCAGCAACATCGGCTAGGCTATTGGTATTGACTAGAGCTGCTCGCCAATTAGTCAATTCACCCTCGGGATTATCAAAGCTATTAAAAAGATGTTCGGTCACAACCAATTCCAAGACGGCATCACCAAGAAATTCGAGGCGTTCGTTGTGGGATAAATTTTCTTCGGGATGTTCGTTGATATATGAACGATGAATCAGGGCTTGGTTGAGAAGCTCGATGTTTTTAAATTTCAAGCCAAGTTGTTTGGCTAATTTATTGAAATCCATAATTATTCTTTATTATCTTCTGAGCACTCTTTTTCATAAATTGTGCCCAAAACGCCATTGACGAATTTACCCGACGAATGTCCACCAAAGGTTTTAGCTAGCTCAATCGCCTCATTAATAACGACTTTTGGTGGGACTTCCTTTGAAAACAAAAGCTCATAAATTCCGAGGCGTAAAATATTGCGATCAATGATCGTGATTTGTTCCATTGGCCATTCGGGGGCATATTTAACGATATGTTCGTCAATAGCTTTGAGATTATTAATGACACCATTGACCAAAGCGACCGCAAAAACATCTTCTTTAATCAAAGGAGCAAATTCAGAAAGGTTGTAGTTTAAAAAATCATTAATACTTTCATTTGGCTGATCGTTAAAATCCCACTGATAGAGGGTTTGCATCGCAAGGCTTCTTGAAAGATGACGACTAGACATATTATGAGATTATAAAACAAAAACAGCACAAACTACTTTGTGGCTGTTTTTGATTTAGCTGTTTTGGCGGTTTTTTTGTCGAGACTTGTCGTTAGAACTTTTTTGCCATCATAAGTTCCGCAAGCTTCACAAGCATGATGAGGCATGACAGGTTTACCACATTTTGAACAAGAAGTATAAATCTTGGTATCAAGGGCGTCATGGAGTCTTCTTTTGTTTGTTCGCGAACTAGTGTGTCTTCTTTTAGGTACGGACATACATATATAATCAATAATTTAAAAGCAAAAACATTTTACCATAGAATTCTCTTTTTGGCAAGACGTTGTGTTATTTTTTAGAATGTTGTATCTTATCCACAGGTGATCCACATATTGCCCACGTAGAGCACCTTTGCACTATGTGGATAACTAGATTACAATGTATATAAATTAAAATATTTTTATAAATATTCAACCCAAATAAAAACAAACTATGACACGAGATGAATTATGGCAAACCGTCCTCGCTGACCTCGAACTTAGTCTTAGTAAAGCCAATTTTACGACTTGGTTCAAAAACACTTTTGTCTCCGAAATCGATGACACTGCTGGTGAAATCGTCATCGGAGTTCCAAATGCGTTTACTCAGGCGTGGCTCGAAAAGAAATATCACAAATTGATCTTTTCGGCTATTCGCGAGGTTTATGAAACGCCAATTCAAAAAATAAATTATCGTGTCGAGACCAAAAAGCAATCGTTAAAAAACATTTTTGAAGATACTGCCAAAACAGCTAAATATGCTAAAGAAGATGCTAAGCCACAAACAACAACTCCAACTTCTCGTGAAAGTTTTGGCTTGAATCCTAAATACACTTTTGATACTTTTGTGGTTGGTGAGGGCAGTGCTTTGGCACATGCCGCGAGTATGGGCGCAGTGAACAGTCTTGGCAAAAGATATAATCCCCTTTTTATTTATGGTGGGGTTGGACTTGGCAAGACCCATCTAGCACAAGCAATTGGTAATGAAATTTTACGCAAAGAGCCGAAGAAAAAAGTTCTCTATGTCAGTGCCGAAAAATTTACCGATGATTATGTGCGAGCAATCCGTGAAGGCAAAATGGATGATCTTAAAAACAAATATCGCAAAGTCGACGTCTTGATTATCGATGACATCCAATTTCTATCTGGTAAAGAACAAACACAAGAAGAATTTTTTCATACTTTCAATGAATTACACCAACGTGAAAGTCAAATCGTGCTAACTTCAGATCGTTTACCGCAAGCTATTCCAACCCTCGAAGAAAGACTTAAGTCTCGCTTTCAAATGGGCGTGATTACTGACATTGCTCCACCAAAACTGGAAACTCGAATTGCAATTTTGGAAAGAAAAATAAATGAGCAAGCGTTTTCTTTGGCCCCAGAAGTCTTGCAGTTTTTGGCTGCTAATATTCAGACAAATGTGCGTGAACTCGAAGGCGCGTTGAACAAGATTGCGGCTTATCATGAATTTTACAATGTCGAACTATCAATGGATGTGGTCAAAAAAATTCTATCTTCGCTAGAGACCAACTCTCCCCAATCAAACATCACTATTCGCCAAGTTATTGATATTGTGGCTGAATTTTATGAAATCAAAAAGACTGATTTAGTAGTTTCCAAATGTCGTCGTCGCGAAGTCGTCATGCCTCGTCAGATCGCGATGTATCTTTTGCGCACCGAATTAAATGTTTCTTACCCGACGATTGGTGAA
>JBAYNP010000005.1:0-17641 GCA_041678785.1 Patescibacteria group bacterium
AGGGGATTGCTAAAGAAATCAGCTTATGCTAAAATTAGATTATGAACGAGAGACAAGAAAAATTAGTCACCAAAATTGTCGAGGAATATATTAAGACAACTCAGCCAGTTTCGTCGGGTTTTTTGGTCAAAAAATGTAAATTGAATTTGAGTTCGGCGACAGTGCGCATTGAAATGACTGAACTTGAAAAAGAAGGTTATGTTTGCCAGCCTCATATAGCAGCTGGACGTGTGCCAACCGAAAAGGCGTATAATTTTTATCTTGGTCATTCGCTGAAATTAGTTGATGAAAAAAAGTTTATCGATAGCGAATTAGTAAAAATTTTTGAATCAAAAATTGAACAAAATTTAAAACTTAAAGAAATTGCCAAAAAAATTGCTGACCTGACTGGCGAGACAATTATTATTGCTTTTGCTGCCAATGATTTTTATTACACCGGCATTTCGAATTTGTTTAGTCATCCAGAATTTAAAGAATATGATTTAATCCAGCAGATGTCGGAAATTATTGATGAGCTTGATCAGAAAATTGTTGGTTTGTTTGAAAATAAAAATGAAGTGACCAATATTTTGATCGGTAGTCAGAATCCACTCGGTAGTTCGTGCTCATTTATTTATTCATTTTTTAATAATGGCGAAAGTATTTTTGGTTTGCTCGGTCCGATGCGAATGAATTATGTCAAAAATATTTCACTAATCAATTATATTAATCAGGAATTGAAAAAATATGACCGATAAAATAAAATATAAAACCCTTCGACAGGCTCAGGGACCAGATGTTGAAGAAAAATTGCACGAAATCGAACGACAAGCTGAAGAATATTTGGCTGGTTGGAAACGTGCCAAAGCCGATTATGCTAATTTAAAAAAACAAACCGAAGAAAATCAATTTGAAATTATTAAGTTTGCTAATAAAAATCTGATTTTAGAAATTTTACCGATTCACAATAATTTCAAATATGCCCTCAGCTATATTCCTGCAGATCAGCTCGAAAGTGATTGGGTGGTCGGTTTGAAACATATCAAAAATCAGCTCGATGAATTTTTGCGTAAAATGGGAGTCGAAGAAATTAAAACTGAAGGCGAAAAATTTGATCCGAATTTACATGAAGCGATTACTCAAGAAAAACGTGATAATCTCGATGAAGACACAATTATCAAGGAACTTGAGGCTGGCTATATTTTGAGCGGACAGACAGTTCGTCCGGCCAAAGTCATTGTCAGTTTCAAATAATTTAAACATTAACCTTAAAACCATGCCAATTATCAAATGGAACCCATGGGATGATATGGACAAAATCTTTGAGGATTTTGGTCGCTTCCCAGCAGTCAACAAAAAGCCAATGGATTTTATTCCAGCGGTCAATGTTTATCAAGAAAAAAATAATGTCGTCGTTGAAACTTCACTTGCTGGGATTGACCCGAAAGATGTCGATGTTTCAATCGAAGATGATGTTCTAATTGTCAAAGGTAAAAGTGAAAAGAAAACCGAAGTCGATGAGAAAAATTATTATCACAAGGAAATGAGTTTTGGAAGTTTTTATCGCTCGATTCCTTTGCCGGCTCATGTCAAAGGTGACAAAGCCAAAGCCAGTTTTGAAAATGGAATTTTAAAAATTGAAGTTCCCAAGGAAGCTGAAAAAGAAAGCAAGACGATTAAAATTGAGGTTAAGAAAAAATAATTTAAACTTATGATTAAAAAACAATCGAGGGGGGGGTCTTTCAAAGATTATGCTGAACTGGCTGTCAAAGTAAAAAATGAATACGCAGTGCTTGAAAAGAAAAAATGTGGTCGAGCTTGGACCAAAGAAGAATTAGCTCAAGGATTTGTGGTTGACGTCGGAGAGTTAATGGAATTGGTAATGGTCGAAGCTGGTTTGCGAGGTGAAAAAGATAAAGAAAAGTTCAGTCATGAATTATGTGATTGTCTTTGGAGTGTCTTTGTTTTAGCCGATCGATACAAAGTCGATTTAGCAAAAGAATTTCCAAAAAACATGGAAATGTTAGAAAAAAGAGTTAAAGAAAAATTGAAAAATAGTTAATTTGAGTTTAAAAGGGCGGCTACATTTTGTAGCTTCTCTTGATAAGTTGATTTGAATTTAAGTCAATTTATATGGAGAAATTTATTAAATAATAAGTAAAAATACTATGTCAAAAATTTTAGGAATTGATCTCGGAACAACTAATTCATGTATGGCGATCGTCGAAGGTGGCGATCCAAAAGTTTTGGAAAACAAAGAAGGAAATCGTACGACACCATCGATCGTGGCCACTTCAAAATCTGGTGAAAGATTGATTGGTCAATTGGCCAAACGTCAATCGGTGACTAATCCAAAGAACACGATTTTTTCAGTCAAAAGATTGATCGGTCGCAGTTATGGTGATTCTGAAATTAAAAAAGATGTCGAATTGATGCCTTATGAAATTGTCAAAGCTGGTGAAGGCGTTAAAATTAAAATGAATAATCAAGAATACACACCTCAAGAACTTTCAGCGATGATTTTGCAAAAATTAAAAGCTGATGCCGAAGAAAAATTGGGTGAAAAAATTGACGAAGCGGTCATTACCGTACCAGCTTATTTTAATGACGCTCAAAGACAAGCGACTAAAGATGCTGGTGAAATCGCTGGTTTGAAAGTTCGCCGTATTATTAATGAACCAACGGCCGCTGCTTTGGCTTATGGTTTTGATAAGAAAAAAGGCGAGCAAGTGATGGTCTATGATCTTGGTGGGGGAACTTTTGATGTCTCAATTCTCGATGTCAGCGAAGACACCGTCGAAGTCAAATCATCAACTGGTGATACGCATCTCGGTGGTGACGACTTTGACCAAGTGATTATTTCTTGGATTCTTAACGAATTTAAAAAAGACCAAGGCGTTGATTTATCAAAAGATGTGCTAGCACTTCAAAGACTTAAAGAAGCCGGTGAAAAAGCTAAAATCGAACTTTCGACCGCTCAAGAAAGTGAAATCAATCTCCCATTTATTACCTCTGATAGCGATGGTCCAAAACATTTGGTTCTCAAATTAACTCGTGCCAAACTCGAAGAATTAGTCGGTGATTTGGTTGACAAAACCATGATACCAGTCGAAGAAGCTTTAAAAGATGCCAAAATGAGTAAAGGCGATATTCAAGAAATTATTATGGTTGGTGGAATGACTCGTATGCCTTTGGTGCAGAAGAAAGTCGAAGAATTCTTCGGCAAAAAACCAAATGTAACGATTAATCCTGATGAAGTTGTCGCAATTGGAGCGGCAATTCAAGGTGGAGTTTTGACTGGTGATGTCAAAGATGTTTTATTGCTCGATGTGACTCCATTATCACTTGGAATCGAAACTCTTGGTGGGGTCGCAACTCCATTGATTGAAAAAAATACCACGATTCCAGCCTCAAAGAGTCAGGTCTTTTCCACAGCTGTCGATAATCAGACCAGTGTCGAAATTCATATTTTACAAGGTGAAAGACCAATGGCAGTCGACAATAAATCTCTTGGTCGATTCATTCTCGATGGAATTCCAACTGCATCACGAGGCGTGCCTCAAGTCGAAGTAACTTTTGATATTGATGCCAATGGAATTTTGAACGTCTCTGCCAAAGATAAGGCGACCAACAAAGAACAAAAAATTACGATTACCGCTTCGGCTGGGCTTTCAAAAGATGAAATCGAAAAAATGAAAAAAGAAGCCGAGCTTCATGCTGAAGAAGATAAGAAAAAGAAAGAATTGATTGAGACTCGCAATATGGCCGAAAGTTTAATTTTTACCGCCGAAAAATCTCTCAAAGATGCTGGCGATAAAATTAGTGCTGACGTCAAAAAAACGATCGAAGAAAAAATTGAAGCTTTAAAAAAAGTCAAAGATGGTGAAGATCAAGAAGCGATCAAAAAAGCTTTTGATGAACTTGGGGCTGAAATTCAAAAGATTGGTGCTCAGATGTATCAACAAGAGCAACCTGCTTCGGGTCAGCCAAACACTGATGAAACCAAAAAAGATGAAGGTGAAGCAGTTGAGGGTGAAGTGGTGGATGAAAAGTAAAATAGAATCATGAATCTTGAATCTAGAATCAAGAATATTAATTTTAAAAAATAAAACAAATGGACAACAAAAATCAACCAAATCAAGAAATTAAAATCGTCGACAACATCGCTGGTGCCGAATATGCCAACTTAATGCAAATCAATCACAACAAAGATGAATTCATGTTGATGTTTGCTAACATTGCTGGTGGCAACGGCAAGGTAGTCGGTAAAATTATTTCGACTCCAGGTCACACCAAAAAAATTCTCGCCGCGCTTACCGAGAATATCAAAAAGTATGAAGATCAATTTGGTGAAATCAAAGAAGTTGTGGTGCTCGATAAAGAGATTGGATTTAAGGCTTAAATTATATGGACCAAGAAACTAAAAAAATAAAATTTCCTGAAAATTTTTTTTGGGGATGCTCGACTTCAGCTCATCAAGTTGAAGGTGGACTAAATAATGATTGGTCAGAATGGGAAAACTCTCCCAAAAGATTGGCCGAATTAAAAAATAAACAGCTCGATCCGATTGATTTTATTTCTGGTCAAGCTGCGAATTCTTTTTTGGAAAACAATGCCGACATTGCTTGCCTCAAAGAATTAAACAACAATACTTATCGTTTTTCAATTGATTGGTCGAGAATCGAACCCGAAGAAGGTCAGTTTAATCTAGAAGCTTTAGAATATTATAAAGACTTTATTTTTAAGCTAAAAGCCAATGGACTTGAGCCTTTTGTGACTTTATGGCACTGGCCATTACCTTTGTGGCTAAGTCATCGTGGTGGTTGGACAAAAAAAGAAACAGCTAATAGTTTTGAAAAATTTACTAACAAAGTTTTAGAATATCTAGGTGATGATGTTAATTTTTGGATCACACTAAACGAACCAATGGTCTATGTCGGTCAAAGTTATTTAATTGGTGAGTGGCCACCACAAAAAAGAAATATAATTCAATACCTTCAAGTTATTTTTAATTTGATTCGGGCACATAAATTATCTTTCAACGCAATCAAAAAATATAAAATTGATGCCCAAGTTGGAATTGCTCAACATTGTATTTATTTTGAACCAGCGGGAAATAAGTTTATCAATCGAATCTTGGCAAAAATTGGAAACTGGTGGTCAAATGATTTTTTCTTAAACAAAATCGTAAAGTATCAAGATTTTATTGGTCTCAATTATTATTTTCATAGTTTGGTCAATTATAATTTTAATGGACAATATTCGTATGAGAAAAAATCTGATATAGATTGGGGACTTCATCCTGAAGGGATTTATCATTGCTTAAAAAATCTAGCTAAATATAAAAAAATAATTTATATTACTGAGAATGGTCTAGCTGATAAAGGTGACCAATATCGTTCATGGTATATTAAAGAAATTTTAGAAAACGTAAATCGTGCGATGACAGAAAACATTGAAGTCGGTGGTTATTTTCATTGGTCACTGATTGATAATTTTGAATGGGCTTTTGGATTTGCACCTTGTTTTGGATTATATGAAGTTAATCATCAAACATTTGAAAGAATCGCTCGTCCATCAGCACAATTTTATGCGGACATCTGTAAAAATAATGGAATTGAATAATAAAAATTAAATGAGTAAAGACTACTACAAAATATTGGGCGTAGAAAAAAATGCCAGCCAAGATGAAATTAAGGTGGCTTTTCGTAAATTAGCCCACAAATATCATCCTGATAAAAAAGATGGCGACGAAGCTAAGTTTAAAGAAATTAATGAGGCTTATCAGGTCTTGAGTAACACCGAAAAACGCCAGAAATATGATCAATATGGAAGCTCATTTGAGCAGATGGGTGGTTTTGGTGGTGGGATGAATTGGGACGATTTTATGCGTTCGGCTCGTGGTCAGGGTGGCGGTTATAGTTTTGATCTGGGTGGTATCGATCTCGGCGATTTGTTCGGCGACATTTTTAACGGTGGTCGTCGAAGTTCACAACGTCAAGAACAAAGTGGTCGCGATTTACATTTTCAAATTGAACTCGAATTCAAAGAAGCTGTTTTTGGAGTTGAAAAAACCGTTCAAATTGAAAAGAATGTTGTTTGTCAGCAATGTCATGGGACCGGCGCTGCCGATGGTAAATTAAAAATTTGTAAAACCTGTAATGGTCAAGGTCAAGTGCGTCGAGTTCAAAATTCTTTTTTTGGACAATTCGCGACAGCTTCGGTTTGTCCAGATTGTGATGGTCGTGGACAAATCCCAGAAAAAATTTGTTCACAGTGCAAAGGTTCTGGGGTGGTCAAAGATAAAGTTAATCTAAAAATAAAAATTCCAGCTGGAATTGATAATGGCGAGACGATTCGAGTCAATGGTAATGGTGAAGCCGGCAAAAATAATTCATCGGCGGGGGATTTGTACATTACGGTCAGAGTCAAAGCTGATCCATATTTTGAACGTCGAGATTATGATGTCATAACTCAATCACGAATCACCTTTACACAAGCAGTTTTGGGTGATAAAATAAAAGTACAAACTTTGGATGGGGAAGTGACTTTAAAAATTCCCGAAGGCACTGAGAGCGGTAAAATTTTCAAACTCAAAGATAAGGGAATTAAACATTTGAAATCAAATACTTATGGTGACCAATTGGTCAAAGTGATGATCGATATTCCACAAAAAATTTCTCGTGAGCAGAAAAAAATTCTCGAAGAAGCTCAACGAGCCGGACTATAAAAATAATCAAACCAAAACAAAAATAAAATGATCTTAGGACGAGATATTTCAGCCGATTTCAATAATTTGATCGCAAATTTTCATTTGACATCTCCCAGTTGGGACATGTCTATTTTATTAATTTTTATTGTTTTATTTTTAGTCTATTGTTTTGCTCTCAGAAAAAAGACGATTGTCATTTTGACTCTCAGTATGTACATGGCTTTTTTAGCTACTCAAACAATTCCAGTTTTTCTGCCTAATTTAGTTATCATTAAATTAGTGACTTTTTGGGTGTTGTTTATTTTTGTCTTTTTTTGTTTGTTTAAGGTTGGCTTATTAAGGGTGGCGGGGGATGGCTTGCGTTGGTGGCAGGCAATCCTATTTAATTTCTTTCACATTGGTTTGTTGATAAGTATTAATCTTCAACTTTTGCCAATCAAGGTTAGTCCAGAAATGATGCCGATAGCACAAAATTTCTTTGGAACCGATTGGGTCAGATTTGTCTGGATAATCGTTCCAATAGCCCTAATCCCCTTGATTGTCAACAAAGATAAATAATCGTGATTTTGACTATTGACATAAAAAACAAAATATTATAGTATGAGGCATATAAATATCAAATAATAATATTGATAATAAAAAAATAGCTAAAAAATTATGTCAAAAAGCACGCTTTACCAGGAGTTGGAGGGAAAAATTTTAAATGATTTATTCAAATGCTTGTCAAAAAGAGAGGCTGAAATTTTGATTCGTCGCTATGGTTTAAGACAGGACATAATTGGTAAGAAAAAAACCCGTCAAACTTTACAAGCGATTGGTAATCAATACAAAATTACTCGTGAGCGAGTTAGACAGGTTGAAAATTTTTCAATCAAAAAGATCAAACAAGCTGACGAATTTCACAAACATTACCCAGCTTTAAAAGATTTTGTGCTTGGAGTTTTATCTCGTTTTAATGGGATTGTTGAAGATGAATTTTTGGTTGATCTTTTAGTTCGAGAAGCTGGATTTGAACCTAAAATTGTTGATAAAGAAAGTAAAGAAATAGATCCTCAAGAAATTGTCTTACATCAAATTATTGATTTTATTCTTTCAAAAATAATTAATGATGTTGTCGAACCAGTTTTAACTGTTCCTGGGTTTATGGGTGCTTGGCAAGAAGTTGGAGTCGAAACAGCCTTAGCTGAAGAAGGTGTCAAGACCGCAATTGCTGTCATTGAGAAAAATAATAAGCCAATGATGACCGATGAAATTATTTCTCATTTTAAGAAAACCCCTTTTTATACTACCAGTAAAGTTAAAATTACTGACGAAATGATTGTTTCTTTTTTACATCTAAGTATTGATTTAAAAGAAAATGTTTTTGGGGAGTGGGGAATGCGAGATTGGGGAACTATTAGTTTGAAGACGGTCAATGATCGTATTTATTATATTATGAGTCAACACAAAAAGCCACTTCATTTTTCTGAAATTACTGATTTGATCAACAAGAAAGATGCGGCCATTTTTATCGCTCATGGTGCTACTGTCAGAAATATTCTAACCGCCGAATCAAGATATATTTTAGTTGGTCGTGGAATTTACGCTTTGAAAGAATGGGGCGTTGAGCCAGGAACTGTCAGCCAATTGATTGAAAAAATTATTACTGAAGCTGGCGAACCTGTTTCTCGAAAGGATATTATTGATAAAATTCTTAGTCAAAGAATTATCAAAAAGCAAACTATTCTAATTACATTGAGTAATAAAAATAAGTTTAAGAAAATGCCAGAAGGTAAATACGCTTTAGCTGAAATTAAAAAATAAATAAAATTTAAAATAAAATAAAATAAAAAACTTGTCATATGGCAAGTTTTTTATTTATCAACTAGCATACCTTAAAAAAAATTGCTATAATGTAGCATATGCAAATTGTTTTTGATTTCAGTTTTTTTAATGGTCTAGGTGATCTGCCACCATATTTAATAATGTGGAAAATTTTTATTAGTGGCGGCTGGGGATTATTGGTAGTGATGATGATTCAGGTGTTATATATGAATTGGCTTTCGGATAAAAGACGAGAATTTTTAAAAAATGTCGAATATGCTCTTTTAGCAATTGATGTTCCAAAAGATAATGAACAAGGGCCAAAAGCTGTGGAACATATTTTTTCTTTGTTATCGGCGGCCGAAAGTGGTCCTAAAAAACTTAAGGAATATTATATTGAGGGTAAAATGAAAGTCCCAATTAGTTTGGAAGTTGTTAGTATTGAAGGCTATATTCAATTTCTGATTCGAGTGCCAATAGATTATCGGGATTTAATTGAGGCAGCTATTTATTCACAATATCCGAGTGTTGAAATTACTGAAGTCGAAGATTATGCCACGAGCATACCGACAGAATTTCCTTCTGAAGAATATGATTTATGGGGGGCTGAATTGGTTTTGCAAAAAGAATCACCTTATCCAATCAAAACTTCGGTTAATTTTGAAGATCAGACAGTCAAAGATAATAAATTTAAAGATCCGATGGCAGCTATTTTGGAAGTTTTGGGAAAAATTGGTCATAGTGAAAATATTTGGTTACAGATTTTAATTGTTCCGACTGGTGATGATTGGAAAAAAGAAGGCGAAAAATTAGTCAAAAAATTACTTGGGATGAGCGGTTCGAAGAAAAACATTTTGGATAAAGCACTCGATTTGCCACTTAGATTTTTATATTGGATTCATATCAATATTTGGGGACCGGGGAGTGGTTTATCTGAGAGAAAAGATGATCTAAAACAAGTTACTTCTGGCGAGAGAAAGATCGTGGAAGCAATTGAAGAAAAAATTTCCAAGCTTGGTTTTGAAACAAAATTTAGAATAGTTTATTGGGCAGACAAAAATGTTTTTTTCAAAGGTCGTGGAGTAGCCGCGACAATTGGTGCTATTAAACAATTCAGTACCCTTCATTTGAATGGTTTTGTGCCAGATAAAAAAGCTAAAACTGGCAGCAAAAAACCCAAAAAATTAGTTAAAGAACAAATGAAATTTGCTAAATTTTTTAAGGACCGAACATTTGATCGAGGAGCTAGACCATATATTTTAAATACTGAAGAATTAGCGACGGTTTTTCATTTCCCAATGATTAATATTAAAGCGCCTCTCTTACAACGAGCTGAAATGAAAAGTGCTGAAGCCCCAGCAACCTTACCAATTAATTTTACTGATGATATCCCGATGCCAGTTATCAAAGAAGTTGGTTTTTATAATGAAGATAAAAATGATGAAATACCAGAAGAATTAAGAGAAATAATTCATGAAGACAATAGTAGAGATCAGACATTAGATAATCCAAGCTCTGAAATTGAAACAAAAAATAAATCAACAAAGAGTGATAATAATTTTTCGAGTCCTCCAGATAATCTACCAATAGCTTAATTATGTTAACACAGCAAGATATTACAATAATCGGCGAAACAAATTTTCGTAATCAGAAAGTTAAATTTGGGATAAAGCAAGACGATCGTCGTCGTCATATGTATGTGGTCGGTAAGACCGGTATGGGTAAAACCGAATTATTAAAAAACATGGCTATTTCTGATATTTTGGCAGACAAGGGTGTCGCCATAATCGATCCACATGGAGATTTTGCGGATCATGTACTTAATTTTGTGCCATCACATCGGGTCAATGATGTAATTTATTTCAATCCTTCAGATATGGATTTTCCAATTGCTTTCAATGTTATGGAGCATGTTGAATCTCGTTTTCGACCACTCGTGGCTTCGGGCTTGATCGGAGTTTTTAAAAAGATTTGGGCAGATTCATGGGGACCTCGTTTGGAATATGTTTTGCGAAATACTATTTTGGCTTTGCTCGAATATCCAGGGAGTACACTTTTGGGAATTATGAAAATGTTGGTCGACAAAGTTTTTCGTGCCAAGGTAATCAGTAAAGTGACTGATCCAGTGGTGCGTTCGTTTTGGATTGATGAATTTTCAAAATATCCAGATAAATTTGCAACTGAAGCCGTTGCACCTATCCAAAACAAAGTTGGTCAGTTTTTATCCAATTCGGTTGTCAGAAATATTGTCGGTCAAACGAAATCAAAAATTGATTTACGTGAGATTATGGATAATAAAAAGATTCTAATTATGAATCTTTCCAAAGGTGCTATTGGTGAAGATGTTAGTGAACTTTTGGGGGCGATGATGATTACTAAAATTCAGCTGGCCGCCATGAGTCGCGTTGATACTCCCGAAGAAGAACGTCAAGATTTTCATCTCTATGTTGATGAATTCCAAAATTTTGCGACCGAATCTTTTGCGACTATTCTTTCGGAAGCGCGTAAATATCATTTGAACTTGATTATGGGTCATCAATATATTACTCAGATGGATGAAATGGTGCGTGATGCTGTTTTTGGTAATGTCGGGACCATGGTTGTTTTTCGAGTCGGAGCAGCCGATGCTGAATATTTAGCCAAAGAATTCGAACCTATTTTTACTGAAACTGATATTGTTAATTTACCAAAATGGAAAATATATCTTAAGTTAATGATAGATGGAGTGGCTCGTAATCCTTTTAGCGCTAATACTTTGCCACCATATCCGATGCCAGAAAAAAGTTATAAAGACAAAATTTTGATGGTTTCACGAGAACACTACGCTGTCAGACGTGAAATTATTGAAGAAAAAATTACACGTTGGGTAACTTCGAATGAAGATGATGCTAAGGCAGTTGAGTTAGCAGTTAGTCGTGGAGAAATGAAATATTCTGACATAGGAACCAAAAAAGTAACTCTCTCTGACGAAGATCGAGAAAAAATAAAAGCCAAGAGTCTACCAAAACCTCCAGCTGTTTATAAGGCTGAAAGCAATTGTTGGTCGTGTGGGGTGCCAGTTAAATTAACTTTTGAACCTGACGGTGTTCGTCCAGTCTATTGTGCTGATTGTCTCAAAAAAGTTAGAGCTGGCTTGATTAGTGAAGATAATGTTGTTCAAAAACATTTGCAAGATAGTGGTAAATTGGCAGCTGAAGGAGCTATTTCTTTGCAAGATATTGTCAAAAAAGATCCGACTTCTTTTAATGTTACCAAAGAAGTTTCATAATAATATGAAAAATAAAATTCATTTAGTTGACAAAAGCTGTCAATCAGAAAGTGGTTTCGCGACACAATTGCGTGACGTTGTTTTTGGGGCTGAAGATGGAATGGTTTCGACTCTAGGGGCGATCACGGGCATTGCGATTGGCGCTGACAATCAATTTATGGTTTTGCTTTCGGGCTGTGTAATTATCTCAGTCGAATCAATTTCGATGGGCATTGGTTCTTATATTTCGAAGAAGGCCGAAGAAGATGCTGATAAGCGAAAAATTGTTGATGAAAGATGCGAGTTGAAAAATTTTCCCGAAGAAGGGGATTTGGAACTAGAAAAAATTTATATCAAAAATGGTTGGCCAAAAAGGTTAGCTCGAGAAATGGCTCAAGTTGCTTTTAAAAACAAAAAGATCGCTTTGAAAGAAATGATTTATCACAAAATTGGAATTTCAAAACAAGATATCAACGAAAAGCCAATCAAAAACGGCATCTTTATGTTTTTTTCTTATGTTGTCGGTGGACTAATTCCATTGTTATCATATTTTTTCTTCCCATTTCATCTGGCGATTATCATCTCGGTCAGTATTACAATGCTTGGGCTTTTCCTTTTGGGGGTGTGGACAACTCGATTTTCCAAGAGAAAGTGGTGGCGAGCTGGTTTTGAAATGTTTGCTTTAGCTGGAATTGCTTCGGTAGCTGGTTTTGCAGTTGGACAATTGGCGGATAGATTCTTGGTAAAATAGATTAAATTTTTTGATAAATAAGTCATAGGCTTGTTTTTTTATTTTTTTAAATCAATAATTTTAAACTTATTGAATTAAACCAAATTTAATGCTAGAATAGGACATTATGAATTCAAAAGAATTAAGACAAAAATATCTCGATTTTTTCAAGTCAAAGGGTCACACCGTGATTCCTTCGGCTTCTTTAATTCCGGAAAATGATCCGACGGTTTTATTTACCACTGCTGGGATGCATCCTTTGGTGCCGTATTTGATGGGCGAAAAACATCCTGATGGGACCAGATTGACCAGTGTCCAAAAATGTATTCGCACAGGCGATATTGATGAAGTCGGTGATAAAACCCATCTGACATTTTTCGAGATGCTCGGCAATTGGTCATTGGGTGATTATGGTAAAAAAGAAGCCATTGAGTTTAGTTTTGAATTTTTGACCAAAGAGCTTGGTTTTCCAGTTGAAAGATTGGCGGTGTCAGTTTTTGCTGGCGATGATGATGCTCCTTTTGACGGTGAAGCTTTTGAGGTCTGGAAAAATCTTGGGATTGCCGAATCGAGAATTGCCAAACTCCCAAAGAAAAATAATTGGTGGGGACCAGCGGGTCAGACGGGACCATGTGGACCCGATAGTGAAATGTTTTATTGGACGGGTGATCCAAATCATATCCCAGAAAGATTTGACGACGACAATGATCTCTGGGTTGAAATCTGGAATGATGTTTTTATGATTTACAATAAAAATGCCGATGGTAAATATGAAGAATTAAAACAGAAAAATGTTGATACGGGAATGGGACTTGAACGCACGACGGCAATTTTAAATGGCTTTGATGACGTTTATCGATGTGATCATATTTGGCCGATTATTCAAAAAATCGAAAATATTTCTGGCAAAAAATATGGCGAAAGTGAAGAGATAACTAAATCAATGCGAATTGTAGCCGATCATTTGCGAGCGGCAACGATGATTATGGGTGACTCACTTGGAATTGCGCCGTCAAATACTGATCAAGGTTATGTTGTTCGTCGTCTGATTCGCAATGCGATTCGTCATGGTAGGTTGATAGAAATTAAAGATAATTTTTCAATTCAAATCGGTCAGGTTGTGATTGACCAGATGAGCGAACAATATACTGAGTTGGCAAAAAATCACGAATTTGTTTTAAAAAATCTTGAAGACGAAGAAATTAAATTTAAAAAGACTTTAGAAAAAGGTTTAGTTGAAGCTTATAAAATATTTAATAAATATACCGAAGACAAAAATATAACAGGAATGAGAGGATATGATTTTAAAAATGGCGAGCTTCCTCCTGTTGCAAACCCAGTAATTAGTGGCGAAGATGCGTTTTATTTATTTCAAACTTATGGTTTTCCAATAGAGATGATAAAAGAAATGGCAGAAAAAAGAAATATGGTTGTCCATGTTGGAGGTTTTATCGAATATATGAAACATCATCAAGACCTTTCCCGCACCGCTTCGGCTGGGATGTTTAAGGGTGGCTTGGCGGACGATTCCGAAAATACCAAAAAACTTCATACGGCGGCCCATTTGATGCTCTCGGCGATGCGACAAGTTCTCGGCAATCATGTCGAACAACGCGGAAGTAATATCACACCCGAACGTTTACGGTTTGATTTTTCTCATGCTGAAAAAATGACACCTGAACAAATCAAAGAAGTCGAGCGTTTGGTCAATGAACAAATTGAAAAGAAAACGCCGATCGTCTGTGAAGAATTAGATCTTGAACAAGCTCGTCAAAGTGGTGCCATGGGAATTTTTGATAATAAATATGGCAATAAGGTCAAAGTTTATACTATCGGTGAAACCAGCAAGGAGATTTGTGGTGGACCGCATGCAGATAATACCGGCGACTTGGGTCATTTTGAAATTATCAAAGAAGAATCTTCATCTTCTGGTGTCAGAAGAATTAAAGCAATCTTAAAATAAAATATATTATGCTTGTCACTATTATTGCCTTTTTTGTCATCTTGGGCGTGTTAGTTTTTGTTCATGAAATGGGTCATTTTTTGGTTGCTAAAAAGACCAAGACTAAGGCTGAAGAATTTGGATTTGGTTATCCACCACGACTTTTTGGTTGGTCAAAAATTAATGGCAAGCGTAAATTTTTCTGGGGCAACAAAGATGTTGAGTCCGAAGATACAATTTATTCGGTCAACATTTGGCCACTCGGAGGTTTTGTCAAAATCAAAGGTGAAAATGGTGACGGCGTTATTGAAGACGACAGCTTTGCTTCCAAGTCAGCTCGCAAGAGAATCGCGATTTTGGCAGCCGGAGTTATTATGAATGTCATTTTTGCGATGATTCTTTTGATGATCAATTTCGGGATTGGAATTCCAACCGCAATCGAAAGTGGCACTGATGAAACTTTTGTCAAAAATCCGATTGTTCAGGTCGTCGCCGTCACCAAAGATTCGCCTGCCGACAAAGCTGGGATTAAACTTGGCGATGAAGTTCTCGCGGTCAATGGTCAAGAAATTAAACAAGCCGAAGAAATTGCTAAAATTGTTACTGAAGCTGGTAATCAAGAATTAACGATCAAAGTCAAACAAGCTGGTAGTGAAAAAGAAGTAACTTTGACGCCAGTCTTAGACGAATCGCTCGGCAGTGAATATGTCGATCCTGAAAATCCAGGACGCTATGTCGTCGGACTTAGCACCTACAAAGTCGGGCTCGTGTCATATCCGTGGTATTTGGCGATTTGGAAAGGATTTCAGACGACATTTATTCTTCTCTGGAGAATTCTCGAAGCCTTTGGAATAATTATCGGCAATTTGATTCTGGGCAAGGGGATGCTGGCTGAAGTCTCTGGACCAATCGGGGTGGCGGTCATGACTGGGCAAATGGTTAGTCTTGGAATTTCACACCTACTTCAATTTACTGCACTTTTATCGCTCAATTTAGCGATTGTTAATATTCTCCCATTTCCAGCGCTTGATGGTGGTCGGATTGTGATGATTTTAGTCGAAAAAATTCGTGGCAAAAAAATCGATGCCACTATCGAAAACGTTATGCACAATATTGGTTTTGCCTTGCTGATGCTTTTGATTGTTTTAGTCACTTACCGAGATTTGGTTAATTTCGGCGGGGGAATTTGGCAGGCGGTGAAGGGGGTGATTTAATCAATACTTAAAAATAATATAAAAAGCATGCGGACTATGAGAGATAATAATTATTGGCAAGAATTTAAAATAGCATTAAAAAATATATTTTTGTGGGATGAAAATGCTCGTTTTTCAGATAAATATTTTAATAAAGACGAAAAGGAACTTATAGCACATTTTTGTAATAAAAAAGATTTTAAAATAGAAGAATTCACAAGAGAAGTTATTAAAGATTTTGATTTACCCCAAGTTGAAAAAATTATTATTTATAATAACGGAGAAAAAAATATTGTAGTTGAAGGTAACCGACGCATTACGGTTTATAAATTATTAAATAATCCAGAATTAGCCCCAAATGATGTTTTAAAAGATTTTTTTATTAAAGAAAAAAAAGAAATTTCTATTAACAATGATTTTCTTTTTGATTGTATTGTTACTGATAATTTGTCGGAAAGTTTTCGTTATATAGAAAGAAAACATTTAAAAGGTAATAATGAGGTTGACTGGGGAGAACAAGAAAGAACAAACCATAATGTTCGAAGAGGTAATGCTACTCAAAAAGAAGAGTTTAAGGTAGCTGTTGCAAAGATAATAAAAGAATTAGATTTACCAGAAGAATTAAAAGAAAATATTTTAGGCCATGGTTTTGTGACTAATTTTTGGCGTATTATAGATAGTTCTGTTGTTTGGAAGAAATATGGAATTTCTTTTAAAAAAGATGGAGGCCTAGAAATTAAAGATAAAAGTTTTACCAATCATTTAAAAGTAATTATTTGGAATGTTCTACAGAAAGAAGATTTTTCGGGTAATAAAATTGATTCTCGTACATTAAATACAAATAAAGAAAAAGAAACATATTTGAATTCAATTTCTGATAAAGACGTTAATAAGGTATCTGGTGAAATAAAATCACACACGAAAGGAGATCTTTTTGGAGGTAAATCAATAGATACTGCCAAAGGTCTTAAAGGAGGAAAAAGTAATCCTAAATCAATCCTTCGTTGTTATTTAATACCTAAAATTTGTATTTTAAATATTTATGAAACTAAAATTAATAATATATATTGTGAATTGAAGAATGACTTGGTTTTAGGTGATTCAAAAAAGGCTGTACCAAATGCAGTAGGAGTACTGTTCAGAGTATTTTTAGAGATTAGTATTGATTATTTTGCAGATAAAAAAGGGTTTTCTTTTAATCCAGATACAAAACTTGCTGGTAAAATTACAATTGTTGCGGATTACATGGAAAAGAATAAGTTTGCTGTTTCTAAACAATTAAAAAACATTAGAAAAGTTGCTACTGATCATAATAGTATATTAGCAATAGAAAATTTTCATGAATATGTTCATTCATATAAATCCCAACCTAGCCCCAGCGATCTCAAACTGAAATGGGATAATCTTCAAGAGTTTTTTGAAATTCTATGGGGATCTTTTAAAATTAAGAATAAAAAATAATTTATGTTTTATTCACCATTAAGATATCCGGGAGGAAAAAATAGACTTGCTAAATTTATTGAACAAATTTGTGTTGATAATGAAATTTCAGGACATTATGTAGAGCCTTATGCAGGAGGGGCTTCTGTTGCTCTTTACTTACTTCTTGAAAAAAAAGTTCAAAAAATAACTATTAATGATTTTGATAAGTCATTATATGCTTTTTGGTGGTCTGTATTAAATAAAACAGATAAGCTTTGTGATTTTATAGAGCACACAGACATAACGATAGAAAATTGGAGAAAAATGAAAAAGATTCAACAGCAAAAAGAAACTACTTCTTTGTTTGAATTGGGTTTTTCTACTCTATTTTTAAATCGTACAAATCGATCAGGGATTATTAACGCAGGGGTTATTGGTGGTTTAGAACAGAAAGGAAATTATAAAATTGATTGTCGTTTCAATAAGATGAATATAATAAGAAAAATAAAGCTAATTGCAGAACATAAAAAACAAATCAAATTATATAATCTTGATGCTATTGATTTAATAAAAAATATTAAAAAAGAATCAAACAATAAAAATACCATTTTAT
>JBAYNP010000006.1:0-17320 GCA_041678785.1 Patescibacteria group bacterium
ATCCACGTTTAAGGGATTCTTCGACTTCGCCTTGATTACAAGGCTACGCTCAGAATGACACTGTGGGTTCGATAAATTATTCTAAAAATCAAAGTTACACCTTCCCGAGAGGGATTTCTCTCTGCGTCTTGGATTACCAAGACTTCGTTCGAAATGACAATGTTTTGTTTTTTTTAAAAAAAGAAAGCAACACATCAATGCATTGCTTTCAAAAAATATTTTTTATTTCTCCAACCACTTCTCACTTTGCCTAACCAACAATTCTTCCGCTCGTAGCGGATCCGCCATCAAATCTCTGGTAACTTTTTCCATTCGCACACCCTGAGATCCTTTGATTAAAATTATATCATTTTCTCGAAGTCGATCTTTCAAAAAATCACCGACTTCGTCACTTTTATCAAAATGGAAAATCTTGTCTTCGCTCATATCAGCATCTTCGGCACCACGCACAATATCACGACTTCTCTCGCCGACACAAATCAAATACTCAATATCGCCACTAGCGACTTGTTGACCGATTTTGAAATGTTCTTTTTCACTAACCTTACCTAATTCAAGCATATCACCCAAAATTGCAAACTTGCGACCATATTTTGGAATCTCTTCAAGCGTCAAAATAGCAGCACTACACGATCGTGGTGATGAGTTATAGGTATCATCAATTAAGATTGAATTTTTAATACCTTTGATAATTCGCATCCGACCACTGGTAGGTTTATAATTATTCAAAGCTTCGGTAATATCAACTAAATTCATCTTGAAAAATATTCCCACACTCACTGCTGCCAAAATTGCATAAATTTGATGTTTGCCAATCGAGCCATTTAAAAAAGCCGGCATTGATTTTCCTTCAACTTCAAGTTTAAAACTTATTCCCAAGGCTTTACTTTCGTCAGAAAAATCATAATTGATTGATAGGTTTTCGGCACGCACATCAGCTTTACTTGAAAATCCAAAAAGCTTGACCTGGGCCGAACTCAAACGATTCATCATTAAAACCAATTCATCATCAGCATTTAAAATCGTCATGCCAGCTGGATTAACTTTTTTTACTAAAACACTTTTTTCTTTAGTAATATTTTCGATTGATTTAAAATATTCGACATGAACTGGCGCCACCGCCGTTACCACACTAACCAACGGTTGAACAATATTGGTCAGATATTCAATATCACCTGGTTTATCAGCACCCATTTCCAGCACTAAAACCTGAGGATATTTTGAGGTTTTAAAACAAGCTAAAAGGCAGGCCTGGCAAATCACGCCTAGCCAGCCCAAAATCGATTTACCGGCCGATTTGGCCCCGATAATCGTCAATGGCACCCCGAACTCGTTGTTGTAGTTTTCCTGGCTCTGACGAACTTCAAACTGTCGATCCAAAACTGCAAAAATCGCTTCTTTGGTCGAAGTCTTACCGACGCTGCCTGTAATCGCCACTACGTACGGTTTTTGTTTTAAAATTATCGCGTGAGCTAATTTGGCCAAAATATTTTGAATAATCTTTTTCATAATAATTTATCTCTGTGGCTTAATACCATAATAATTAATAATAAACTGTGCAATTTTTTTAAAAGCTGGGGCTGCCGAACTTTCCGCAAAAGTCGTCGCAGTCACATTATCGAGTTTTACTAAAATCACAAATTGTGGATCATTGATCGGACCAAAACCAACAAATGAATGAATTGTCTTGTTGGAATAACCAGTACTGTTTTCATTTGAAACTTGTGCAGTCCCCGTCTTTCCACCAATATAATATCCCTCGACACCAGCCTTATTACCATAACCATCTTCAACTACCGAAGCTAGCATTGCTGAAAGGGTTACGGCCGAAGCTGATGATAATACTTGTCGAATTTCAGTTGGTTTGGTTTCTTCGATTGTTCCATCGGCATAAACGATTCTATCAATAATATGTGGTTTCATCAACTTGCCATCGTTAGCAATCGCTGCAAAACCATTAATAATCTGTAACGGGGTTACCGTAATTCCCTGACCAAATGAGGCGGTGGCCGCATAAATGTCTCCATTTTTGTCTAATGAACTGATGTTACCAGCAATTTCACCTGGTAATTCAATTTCTGTCGCCTGCCCAAATCCAAATTGATTTACATAATCTTTGAAAGTACTCTTACCCATTTTATCAACCATATAAATCACTCCGGTATTCAAAGATTTTTTTAAAACTCCAAGCATGGTCATAATTCCATGACCCTTTTTATCTGAATTGCGAATTGTATAAGGACCAATTTTGACTTCACCAGTATCATTATAAGTATCATCTGGCTTTAGGGTATTTGAATTTAGAGCCGCGCCCATTGTAAATGGCTTGAAAATTGATCCTGGTTCATAAGCATAAGATATTGAGCGATTTAAAAATAAATTAATATCTTCGACTTCACCATATTTATTAGCATCATAACTTGGATAATTACACATCGCCAACATTGCTCCTGTTTTTGGATTTATTACTAAAACTGAACCACTTTTGGCACCATATTTTTCAACTGCACTTTTTAATTCGTTACATGCATTAAATTGAATTGGATAATCCAGGGTTAAAATAATATCAGCTCCGTCTTTGACTGCAGTCTTGGTTAAGTCAGCGGTTGGAATTAAACCACCAGTCGCATCTTTTTCAGCCGTCATTTGGCCATTTTCTCCTTTTAAAATATTTTCAAAATATTCTTCGACACCATAACGCCCAACTCGATCATCGCCCTTATAACCCCAAAAACCAGTGATTTGAGAAAAAATATCACCATCGGGATAATATCTCAATGTTTTTGCTGCCAATCCAATTCCTTCAATGTTTAATGCTGTAATTTGGGCTGCTAAATTTTCATCAATCGATGTTTTAATTGGCTCATAGGGATCATTTTGTTTTGATAGTCTAGCCAATAAAACCTCACGTTCATCAAGCGCTATTTTTAATAATTCCTCATCGGTCGGTTCATCATCT
Source organism: Patescibacteria group bacterium (assembly GCA_041678785.1). GTDB lineage: Bacteria > Patescibacteriota > Patescibacteriia > UBA2591 > JBAYNP01 > JBAYNP01. The sequence goes on from JBAYNP010000006.1 coordinate 2,960, forward strand.
TTTTCAACTGTTTTTTCAACAACCACTTCTAGTACTTTGATCTCGGGTTCGACTGACTCAATATTTTTTTCATCTAAATTAACTTTATTAGCATCTATTTTTTCTTTGCTGACCCACTGACCATTTTCAGTTTTTTCATATTTTAAAACGATCGGATAAAGAATTTTTATCAGTTGATAGACTACTTCTGTTGGATTTTCAATTTTACTCGGAATAGCATAAAGATCATAAAAATCTTTGTTGGTCGCGACTGGATGCATCGAAGATTCTTCGTTGCGATCATGCACATAAATTTGACCTCTTTTTGGTTCAATTTCTTTGATAATGTTGTGATTTTTATTTGCTAATTCTTGATAATGTTTTTTCTGAATAACTTGTAATTGAAATAAGCGACAAATAATAATCGCACTTAAAACAAAAACGACCCATTTGACAATTGTAATGCGGTCGATTTTTTGTTTTTTTTCAAAACAAGGTTTAAAACTTTTTCTCCCATACCCTAGCATAAACACAAACTATTTATTTAAGGCGACCGAAGCTAACCCAGAATTAACATGCTCAGCTTGATCAATTTTAACCATTGCCAAATCTTGTGAAACTTTTTCGAGATTATTGATTGATTGAAGCTGGGCAACTTGGAGTGTTAATTCCTTGTTAGCTTGCTGTGAAGTATAAATATCGCGCTCCAATTCTTTGATTTCAAAACCTGTAATAGCCAAACAATTGATCTGAAATAAATAAACCAAAACTAGGCTCAAAGTTAAAATACTCAAACCGACTCTCCAGCTCGTTTTGAATTCAAAAAATTTCATCACCTTGCTAAACAATTGGCGGTTATTTTGTAATTGATAATTTTGTCTGTATTTGTTTTTATAATTCATATTTTTTTATGGCTCGCAATTTTGCACTTCGAGAAGCTGGGTTATTTTCGATTTCAGCTTCAGTCGGTACGATTGGCCTTTTTGTTAAGATATTTATATTTTTATTTTTTTTAAAATAATGTTTGACAATTCTATCTTCGAGCGAATGAAAACTGATCACTACCAATCTCCCACCCGGCGCTAAAATTTCGACTGCTTGTTTGAGGACGCTTTCGAGATTTTCTAATTCGTGATTAACGGTAATTCTTAACGCCTGAAAAACTCGTGTCGAGGGATGAATTCTCCAGGTTTGACTACCCATTTTCCATTTGTAAATTCGTTTGATAACTTGCGATAAATCTTTTGGGGTTTTGATTTTTTCATCTCGACGAACTTTGACAATTTCCTGAGCAATTTGCTTAGACCATTTTTCTTCACCAAAACGGAAAAATATTTCTGCCAATTCATCTTCTGACCACGTATTGATAATCTCACCAGCACTAGTGTCGAAATCTCCTAGCCGCATGTCGAGTGGCTCTTCAGATTCAAAGGAAAGACCGTATTCTTTATCTTTGATCTGAGCTAATGAAACACCTAGATCTAAGAGGATTCCATTGACTGGACGATTGGCAAAATTTTGTTCAACAATATTTTTTAAATTTTCAAAATTGTCTTTGACGATAACTAAATTCTTACTAAACTTTTTCAAATTATCTTTAGCAACTTCAATTGCTTTCGAATCTTGATCAATTCCAAGCAATTTTCCTTTGGTACCAAGTTTTTCCAAAATTTTCAAACTATGCCCACCACCACCAAGCGTACAATCAATAAAATTCTCACCTGACTGAGGATCTAGATACTCAAGTGTTTCGACCAAAAGAACTGGAATGTGTTTGAATTCCATATTTAAGCTTAAACTTCAATTTCACCCATAGCTTCAGCAATATCTCCACTATTTTCTTCTGTACTATTTCTATATGTTTCCCAAGCAGTTTCATCCCAGATTTCAAGACGATTGTACAAACCAGTGATAACAACCTTTTTATTAACCTTGGCATATTTTCTTAGATAATCAGGCAAAATTATTCTTCCCTGTTTGTCCAAAGAAACATCCATCGCACCTGCAAGCATCAAACGTGCAAAAGCACGGGTATTGGATTTACTGATTGGTAGACTAGCTAATTTATCGGCCATCTTCTGCCACTCTTCATTGGTATAGACAAAAAGACAGTTGTCTAAACCTCTAGTCACAACTGCCCCCATTGCTAAATCATTACGGAACTTAATTGGCACAGCCAATCTTCCTTTATCATCTATATTGTGTTGATATTCACCAATAAACATTTTGATAATTTATTTAGCTCAATAAAAGTTATCCACAGGTGAGTGGGCTTATCCCCACTTTTATCCACATGTATCCACATACAAACCATTATACCCCACCCACTTCCATCTGACAACACTAGAGGTGTGGATAAATCAAAAAATCTGCCCCAAGATGACAGATCTTCAACAATTTTTAACTTATGCTTTTTATATTTTAATCTTATTATTTTTCATAATATGGCGCACTTTCATAAAATGGCTCAACAATTTTTTCAAATTTATTTTTTAATTTTATCTTTTGATAAATCTTTTTAACGAGCTCATTTTTATCTTTGAAAGTCTCGAGTTTAAATCCAACCACGGGAATATTTAATCCCCAGGCTAAAGTATTAGCTACGGTCAAACCAATTTTTAACGAGGTGTATGAACCTGGACCAGTTACCACCCCGATCGCGGATAAATCTTCTAATTTTAATTTACTATTTTTTAAAACCATTGCAATCGCTGGAACTAATTTTTCAGAATGTTTATTTTTAGTTTCGATATTTTTTGAACTAACTAAAAAATTATTCTCAGCTAATCCGAGAAATAAATTATTTATATCTGAGGCATCGATAATTAAAATGCGTTTAACTTTCATTGTGTGTAATTTTTAGGGTATCGATTAGAACTAATTTTGGACTTGTCAAAATATCAAAAATAAAACAATCGGTCAAATTACGACGCTCTTCGAATTCAGTTTTACTCATGACGGTATAAAAAATATCTTTACCAATTTCTTTTTCGAATTGATTGATAACTTTTTTAAGTTTGTCTTTTTTGATTTGTCCAACCAAAAGAATATCTGTTTGAACATTTGGGGTATTAGTAAAATTACCAGTCAAAATTAATAAATTTATTTTGCCGACAGTGTCTAATTCTTTAATCAAGCGATCGCGAACCAAAAGTTGCGCCTTGGCAAAAAGAGATTTTAGTTCGGGATAAATAATAAAATCAGTATTTACTTTATAATATTTACAAGATTGAGCAGTATCATTATCGCTCTCGGTTTGTTTTGATGTTGCCTCGTCCAATTCTTCCAGTGCTCCGATTTCGACCAAATTATTTAATTCTCGACGCACTGAGTTGGTGTGGGTTTCAAAATTTCTAGCTATCTGACGAATATAAAAAGCACTCTCCGGACTTGAGAAGAAGAGGTTTAATAACTGAGCTCTGGTTTTTGATCCAAACAATTTATCGAGCATATGGTTTTATAATATATTTTATAGTATAATATTATAAAGCAATCAAGTAAAGCCCTTTAATATGACACCCTATAAAGTCATCTCAAATGATCTAGTGGTTTCACTAGATAAAAACAAATTTTATCACACCGTCAATTTCACTTCCGAAGAAAACCCAACTCTGGGTAAGCTTTTTATTCTCGGAAAAGTCCAAACCAAAGATGCTGAGTTAAAGAAAATTCTTGACTCGCTGGTTGTTTATATCAACCAGCTTTATCTAAATAAAGCTCATCCAAACGCCGAGGAATCTCTCGAAGAAATTCTCCAACAAGCTAATCAAGAATGGCAATCTCAGCTCGCCGAAGCTGACATTTCTCTAGATGATCCAGAGACCAAAGGTTTTTTCAAAAATCTAAATCTCTTGGTTGGAATTCTTCAAGGTACGACTGTTCATTTTGCTTATGTTGGACAAACTCACGTCTTTCTAGCTCGCAACAATAATCTGATCGACATCCTAGCTAGTATGGAAGCTCAAGAAAATTTTAATTTGTTAAAAATATTTAGCAATATTGTTACTGGTAATCTCAAACTCGACGATGTTCTCTTTTTCTCATTTGCCGATTTTGTAGATTGTTTTTCAGAAGAAAAAATTAAACGCATTATTATTGATTATCCACCAAAAAAAGCTTGTGAATATTTTGAAGAGTTGATTCGACCGCTCGAAAGTCAAAAAGCTTTTTGTGCTACTATTTTTAAGGTTCTCGATCAAAAAACGGTCTCGACTATTCCAAAAATTACTCGTGTCCCCGTCGAACACAATGGCGACTCTATGAAAGAATTAATCCTCAAACAACAACAAACCCAAGAATTTATTCGCCCAAAAATTACTCCAAAAATAGACAAGAAATTTAAAGATCGACTTTCAAATTTCATTCAAAACATATTCAGACCTCTAAAAAATTTATTCTCAAAAATTAATTCGAGACTTGAAAAAATAAATTTTAAAGCCGACATAAATAATAGCACTACTGATATTAAATTTTCCGACAATAAAAACAATATTGAAAAAGGTGCTCCAAAACAAAGATCAATTTACTTACCAAAACAAAACAAAATTTATCTAATCCTCTCTTTGGTCTTTATTATCTTGCTCGGTGGAGTTATTTTCTACTCGGTCAAACATCAAGCTCAGAAAAAACAAGAAGCACAATATCAACAGTTTGTTTCTCAAATCGAAGAAAAACAAAATTTGATTTCAGCTGCCATGATGTATGGTGATAATAATCGTGCCCAAGAACTTCTGGGCGAAATTAAAACCTTAATGGAACAAATTCCAAACAACAACCCCGATCTTCAAGCAAAATATGATGAGCTCAAAAAAGCTAACCAAGAAAAATTAGATGAACTTCTCAAGCTTTACAAAATCGAACCAACTAAGGTGGCTGAATTTACTTATGATGTCAATAAATTAGCTTTCACTCCAGGCAGTATTTATACTTGGAACAACAATGCTTTGATCAAATTAAACCTGGCCGATTCGACTATTAGCGAATTGGGTCAGCTCAAAGATACTTATGGCAATATCAAAAATGTCACTCCACTCAGCGAAACTTCCCTTCTAGTTTATACTTCAAACAATAAATTCGTCCGTTTTGATACTGAACAAAAACTTTTCTTTGATTTCACCGTCACCACTAGTGTTATTTCGAGTGATTTCAACGACATGTTGCCTTATGGTAGTCGCCTCTATGCCCTAGATACCAAAACTAAGCAAATCTATAAATACCAAAACGTCGAAGAAAAGTTTGAACAAGAAGCTAGCTGGATCAACGATTCGACCGATATTTCCAGTCTACAAAATATCGCCATCGACGGCAATGTCTGGAGTATCACTCCAAAGGGTGAAATTTATAAATTCTACACTGGCAAAAAAGAAGATTACTCCTATGAAATTAATCCAGAGATTGTTAATTCGACCAAAATTTATACCGAGCTTGATTGGAATAATCTTTATATTCTCGATCCTGGCTCCAATCGAATTATTATCTTAAACAAAGCTAACGGCCAGATTGTCAAACAATTTCATGCCGATATTTTGACCGGACTCAAAGATATGGTCGTGATTGAAAGTCAAAAATTGATTTATTTACTCAACGATAAGACGATTTATAAGATTTCGTTTTAGTTAAAATAAAATTTGAAAGCGACAATAATTATTGTCGCTTTCAAATTTTTAACCCCGTTTCAATGATTATTTTGTAGAAACGCTTTAAAAACCGAAAGCGAGGTCACGTGACCTCGCTTTCGGTTTTTAAAGCGTTTCTACAAAATAATCATTGAAACGGGGTTAAAAATTTGAAAGCGACAATAATTATTGTCGCTTTCAAATTTTATTTTAACTAAAACGAAATCTTATAAATCGTCTTATCGTTGAGTAAATAAATCAATTTTTGACTTTCAATCACGACCATATCTTTGAGTCCGGTCAAAATATCGGCATGAAATTGTTTGACAATCTGGCCGTTAGCTTTGTTTAAGATAATAATTCGATTGGAGCCAGGATCGAGAATATAAAGATTATTCCAATCAAGCTCGGTATAAATTTTGGTCGAATTAACAATCTCTGGATTAATTTCATAGGAGTAATCTTCTTTTTTGCCAGTGTAGAATTTATAAATTTCACCCTTTGGAGTGATACTCCAGACATTGCCGTCGATGGCGATATTTTGTAGACTGGAAATATCGGTCGAATCGTTGATCCAGCTAGCTTCTTGTTCAAACTTTTCTTCGACGTTTTGGTATTTATAGATTTGCTTAGTTTTGGTATCTAGGGCATAGAGGCGACTACCATAAGGCAACATGTCGTTGAAATCACTCGAAATAACACTAGTGGTGACGGTGAAATCAAAGAAAAGTTTTTGTTCAGTATCAAAACGGACGAATTTATTGTTTGAAGTATAAACTAGAAGGGAAGTTTCGCTGAGTGGAGTGACATTTTTGATATTGCCATAAGTATCTTTGAGCTGACCCAATTCGCTAATAGTCGAATCGGCCAGGTTTAATTTGATCAAAGCATTGTTGTTCCAAGTATAAATACTGCCTGGAGTGAAAGCTAATTTATTGACATCATAAGTAAATTCAGCCACCTTAGTTGGTTCGATTTTGTAAAGCTTGAGAAGTTCATCTAATTTTTCTTGGTTAGCTTTTTTGAGCTCATCATATTTTGCTTGAAGATCGGGGTTGTTGTTTGGAATTTGTTCCATTAAGGTTTTAATTTCGCCCAGAAGTTCTTGGGCACGATTATTATCACCATACATCATGGCAGCTGAAATCAAATTTTGTTTTTCTTCGATTTGAGAAACAAACTGTTGATATTGTGCTTCTTGTTTTTTCTGAGCTTGATGTTTGACCGAGTAGAAAATAACTCCACCGAGCAAGATAATAAAGACCAAAGAGAGGATTAGATAAATTTTGTTTTGTTTTGGTAAGTAAATTGATCTTTGTTTTGGAGCACCTTTTTCAATATTGTTTTTATTGTCGGAAAATTTAATATCAGTAGTGCTATTATTTATGTCGGCTTTAAAATTTATTTTTTCAAGTCTCGAATTAATTTTTGAGAATAAATTTTTTAGAGGTCTGAATATGTTTTGAATGAAATTTGAAAGTCGATCTTTAAATTTCTTGTCTATTTTTGGAGTAATTTTTGGGCGAATAAATTCTTGGGTTTGTTGTTGTTTGAGGATTAATTCTTTCATAGAGTCGCCATTGTGTTCGACGGGGACACGAGTAATTTTTGGAATAGTCGAGACCGTTTTTTGATCGAGAACCTTAAAAATAGTAGCACAAAAAGCTTTTTGACTTTCGAGCGGTCGAATCAACTCTTCAAAATATTCACAAGCTTTTTTTGGTGGATAATCAATAATAATGCGTTTAATTTTTTCTTCTGAAAAACAATCTACAAAATCGGCAAATGAGAAAAAGAGAACATCGTCGAGTTTGAGATTACCAGTAACAATATTGCTAAATATTTTTAACAAATTAAAATTTTCTTGAGCTTCCATACTAGCTAGGATGTCGATCAGATTATTGTTGCGAGCTAGAAAGACGTGAGTTTGTCCAACATAAGCAAAATGAACAGTCGTACCTTGAAGAATTCCAACCAAGAGATTTAGATTTTTGAAAAAACCTTTGGTCTCTGGATCATCTAGAGAAATGTCAGCTTCGGCGAGCTGAGATTGCCATTCTTGATTAGCTTGTTGGAGAATTTCTTCGAGAGATTCCTCGGCGTTTGGATGAGCTTTATTTAGATAAAGCTGGTTGATATAAACAACCAGCGAGTCAAGAATTTTCTTTAACTCAGCATCTTTGGTTTGGACTTTTCCGAGAATAAAAAGCTTACCCAGAGTTGGGTTTTCTTCGGAAGTGAAATTGACGGTGTGATAAAATTTGTTTTTATCTAGTGAAACCACTAGATCATTTGAGATGACTTTATAGGGTGTCATATTAAAGGGCTTTACTTGATTGCTTTATAATATTATACTATAAAATATATTATAAAACCATATGCTCGATAAATTGTTTGGATCAAAAACCAGAGCTCAGTTATTAAACCTCTTCTTCTCAAGTCCGGAGAGTGCTTTTTATATTCGTCAGATAGCTAGAAATTTTGAAACCCACACCAACTCAGTGCGTCGAGAATTAAATAATTTGGTCGAAATCGGAGCACTGGAAGAATTGGACGAGGCAACATCAAAACAAACCGAGAGCGATAATGATACTGCTCAATCTTGTAAATATTATAAAGTAAATACTGATTTTATTATTTATCCCGAACTAAAATCTCTTTTTGCCAAGGCGCAACTTTTGGTTCGCGATCGCTTGATTAAAGAATTAGACACTGTCGGCAAAATAAATTTATTAATTTTGACTGGTAATTTTACTAATACCCCAAATGTTCAAACAGATATTCTTTTGGTTGGACAAATCAAAAAAGACAAACTTAAAAAAGTTATCAATCAATTCGAAAAAGAAATTGGTAAAGATATTTTTTATACCGTCATGAGTAAAACTGAATTCGAAGAGCGTCGTAATTTGACCGATTGTTTTATTTTTGATATTTTGACAAGTCCAAAATTAGTTCTAATCGATACCCTAAAAATTACACACAATGAAAGTTAAACGCATTTTAATTATCGATGCCTCAGATATAAATAATTTATTTCTCGGATTAGCTGAGAATAATTTTTTAGTTAGTTCAAAAAATATCGAAACTAAAAATAAACATTCTGAAAAATTAGTTCCAGCGATTGCAATGGTTTTAAAAAATAGTAAATTAAAATTAGAAGATTTATCCGCGATCGGGGTGGTAACTGGTCCAGGTTCATACACCTCGTTAAAAATTGGTTTGACCGTAGCTAATACTTTAGCCTGGGGATTAAATATTCCCGTGGTTGGATTTAAACTCGAGACTTTCAAAGATAAAAATGAGCTCGTTAAAAAGATTTATCAAAAGATAAAATTAAAAAATAAATTTGAAAAAATTGTTGAGCCATTTTATGAAAGTGCGCCATATTATGAAAAATAATAAGATTAAAATATAAAAAGCATAAGTTAAAAATTGTTGAAGATCTGTCATCTTGGGGCAGATTTTTTGATTTATCCACACCTCTAGTGTTGTCAGATGGAAGTGGGTGGGGTATAATGGTTTGTATGTGGATACATGTGGATAAAAGTGGGGATAAGCCCACTCACCTGTGGATAACTTTTATTGAGCTAAATAAATTATCAAAATGTTTATTGGTGAATATCAACACAATATAGATGATAAAGGAAGATTGGCTGTGCCAATTAAGTTCCGTAATGATTTAGCAATGGGGGCAGTTGTGACTAGAGGTTTAGACAACTGTCTTTTTGTCTATACCAATGAAGAGTGGCAGAAGATGGCCGATAAATTAGCTAGTCTACCAATCAGTAAATCCAATACCCGTGCTTTTGCACGTTTGATGCTTGCAGGTGCGATGGATGTTTCTTTGGACAAACAGGGAAGAATAATTTTGCCTGATTATCTAAGAAAATATGCCAAGGTTAATAAAAAGGTTGTTATCACTGGTTTGTACAATCGTCTTGAAATCTGGGATGAAACTGCTTGGGAAACATATAGAAATAGTACAGAAGAAAATAGTGGAGATATTGCTGAAGCTATGGGTGAAATTGAAGTTTAAGCTTAAATATGGAATTCAAACACATTCCAGTTCTTTTGGTCGAAACACTTGAGTATCTAGATCCTCAGTCAGGTGAGAATTTTATTGATTGTACGCTTGGTGGTGGTGGGCATAGTTTGAAAATTTTGGAAAAACTTGGTACCAAAGGAAAATTGCTTGGAATTGATCAAGATTCGAAAGCAATTGAAGTTGCTAAAGATAATTTGAAAAAGTTTAGTAAGAATTTAGTTATCGTCAAAGACAATTTTGAAAATTTAAAAAATATTGTTGAACAAAATTTTGCCAATCGTCCAGTCAATGGAATCCTCTTAGATCTAGGTGTTTCATTAGCTCAGATCAAAGATAAAGAATACGGTCTTTCCTTTGAATCTGAAGAGCCACTCGACATGCGGCTAGGAGATTTCGACACTAGTGCTGGTGAGATTATCAATACGTGGTCAGAAGATGAATTGGCAGAAATATTTTTCCGTTTTGGTGAAGAAAAATGGTCTAAGCAAATTGCTCAGGAAATTGTCAAAGTTCGTCGAGATGAAAAAATCAAAACCCCAAAAGATTTATCGCAAGTTATCAAACGAATTTACAAATGGAAAATGGGTAGTCAAACCTGGAGAATTCATCCCTCGACACGAGTTTTTCAGGCGTTAAGAATTACCGTTAATCACGAATTAGAAAATCTCGAAAGCGTCCTCAAACAAGCAGTCGAAATTTTAGCGCCGGGTGGGAGATTGGTAGTGATCAGTTTTCATTCGCTCGAAGATAGAATTGTCAAACATTATTTTAAAAAAAATAAAAATATAAATATCTTAACAAAAAGGCCAATCGTACCGACTGAAGCTGAAATCGAAAATAACCCAGCTTCTCGAAGTGCAAAATTGCGAGCCATAAAAAAATATGAATTATAAAAACAAATACAGACAAAATTATCAATTACAAAATAACCGCCAATTGTTTAGCAAGGTGATGAAATTTTTTGAATTCAAAACGAGCTGGAGAGTCGGTTTGAGTATTTTAACTTTGAGCCTAGTTTTGGTTTATTTATTTCAGATCAATTGTTTGGCTATTACAGGTTTTGAAATCAAAGAATTGGAGCGCGATATTTATACTTCACAGCAAGCTAACAAGGAATTAACACTCCAAGTTGCCCAGCTTCAATCAATCAATAATCTCGAAAAAGTTTCACAAGATTTGGCAATGGTTAAAATTGATCAAGCTGAGCATGTTAATTCTGGGTTAGCTTCGGTCGCCTTAAATAAATAGTTTGTGTTTATGCTAGGGTATGGGAGAAAAAGTTTTAAACCTTGTTTTGAAAAAAAACAAAAAATCGACCGCATTACAATTGTCAAATGGGTCGTTTTTGTTTTAAGTGCGATTATTATTTGTCGCTTATTTCAATTACAAGTTATTCAGAAAAAACATTATCAAGAATTAGCAAATAAAAATCACAACATTATCAAAGAAATTGAACCAAAAAGAGGTCAAATTTATGTGCATGATCGCAACGAAGAATCTTCGATGCATCCAGTCGCGACCAACAAAGATTTTTATGATCTTTATGCTATTCCGAGTAAAATTGAAAATCCAACAGAAGTAGTCTATCAACTGATAAAAATTCTTTATCCGATCGTTTTAAAATATGAAAAAACTGAAAATGGTCAGTGGGTCAGCAAAGAAAAAATAGATGCTAATAAAGTTAATTTAGATGAAAAAAATATTGAGTCAGTCGAACCCGAGATCAAAGTACTAGAAGTGGTTGTTGAAAAAACAGTTGAAAAAGATGATGAACCGACCGATGAGGAATTATTAAAAATAGCGCTTGATGAACGTGAGGTTTTATTGGCTAGACTATCAAAACAAAATGATCCCTATGAGCCAATTAAAACATCGATTGATGAAAATTTAGCAGCCCAAATTACAGCATTAAACATTGAAGGAATTGGATTGGCAGCAAAAACATTGAGATATTATCCCGATGGTGATATTTTTTCTCAAATCACTGGTTTTTGGGGTTATAAGGGCGATGATCGAGTTGGGCGTTATGGTGTCGAAGAATATTTTGAAAATATTTTAAAAGGAGAAAATGGCCAAATGACGGCTGAAAAAGATGCGACTGGTGGTTTAATTCCAACCGCTGACTTAACCAAGACTGCAGTCAAAGACGGAGCTGATATTATTTTAACCCTGGATTATCCAATTCAATTTAATGCATGTAACGAATTAAAAAGTGCAGTTGAAAAATATGGTGCCAAAAGTGGTTCAGTTTTAGTAATAAATCCAAAAACAGGAGCAATGTTGGCGATGTGTAATTATCCAAGTTATGATGCTAATAAATATGGTGAAGTCGAAGATATTAATTTATTTTTAAATCGCTCAATATCTTATGCTTATGAACCAGGATCAATTTTCAAGCCATTTACAATGGGCGCGGCTCTAAATTCAAATACCCTAAAGCCAGATGATACTTATAATGATACTGGTGAAGTCAAAATTGGTCCTTATACAATTCGCAATTCAGATAAAAAGGGTCATGGAATTATGACCATGCTTGGAGTTTTAAAAAAATCTTTGAATACCGGAGTGATTTATATGGTTGATAAAATGGGTAAGAGTACTTTCAAAGATTATGTAAATCAATTTGGATTTGGGCAGGCGACAGAAATTGAATTACCAGGTGAAATTGCTGGTAACATCAGTTCATTAGACAAAAATGGAGACATTTATGCGGCCACCGCCTCATTTGGTCAGGGAATTACGGTAACCCCGTTACAGATTATTAATGGTTTTGCAGCGATTGCTAACGATGGCAAGTTGATGAAACCACATATTATTGATAGAATCGTTTATGCCGATGGAACAATCGAAGAAACCAAACCAACTGAAATTCGACAAGTATTATCATCAGCTTCGGCCGTAACCCTTTCAGCAATGCTAGCTTCGGTAGTTGAAGATGGTTATGGTAATAAGGCTGGTGTCGAGGGATATTATATTGGTGGAAAGACGGGGACTGCACAAGTTTCAAATGAAAACAGTACTGGTTATTCCAACAAGACAATTCATTCATTTGTTGGTTTTGGTCCGATCAATGATCCACAATTTGTGATTTTAGTAAAACTCGATAATGTGACTGCGACGACTTTTGCGGAAAGTTCGGCAGCCCCAGCTTTTAAAAAAATTGCACAGTTTATTATTAATTATTATGGTATTAAGCCACAGAGATAAATTATTATGAAAAAGATTATTCAAAATATTTTGGCCAAATTAGCTCACGCGATAATTTTAAAACAAAAACCGTACGTAGTGGCGATTACAGGCAGCGTCGGTAAGACTTCGACCAAAGAAGCGATTTTTGCAGTTTTGGATCGACAGTTTGAAGTTCGTCAGAGCCAGGAAAACTACAACAACGAGTTCGGGGTGCCATTGACGATTATCGGGGCCAAATCGGCCGGTAAATCGATTTTGGGCTGGCTAGGCGTGATTTGCCAGGCCTGCCTTTTAGCTTGTTTTAAAACCTCAAAATATCCTCAGGTTTTAGTGCTGGAAATGGGTGCTGATAAACCAGGTGATATTGAATATCTGACCAATATTGTTCAACCGTTGGTTAGTGTGGTAACGGCGGTGGCGCCAGTTCATGTCGAATATTTTAAATCAATCGAAAATATTACTAAAGAAAAAAGTGTTTTAGTAAAAAAAGTTAATCCAGCTGGCATGACGATTTTAAATGCTGATGATGAATTGGTTTTAATGATGAATCGTTTGAGTTCGGCCCAGGTCAAGCTTTTTGGATTTTCAAGTAAAGCTGATGTGCGTGCCGAAAACCTATCAATCAATTATGATTTTTCTGACGAAAGTAAAGCCTTGGGAATAAGTTTTAAACTTGAAGTTGAAGGAAAATCAATGCCGGCTTTTTTAAATGGCTCGATTGGCAAACATCAAATTTATGCAATTTTGGCAGCAGTGAGTGTGGGAATATTTTTCAAGATGAATTTAGTTGATATTACCGAAGCTTTGAATAATTATAAACCTACCAGTGGTCGGATGCGAATTATCAAAGGTATTAAAAATTCAATCTTAATTGATGATACCTATAACTCATCACCACGATCGTGTAGTGCTGCTATTTTGACGCTTGAAGAGATTCCAAAATATGGTCGCAAGTTTGCAATTTTGGGTGATATGCTTGAATTAGGTAAGGTTAGTGAAAAAGAACATTTCAAAATCGGTCAACAAGTCGCTAGTGGCGATATTGAGTATTTGATTTGTGTCGGCGAGAGAAGTCGTGATATTGTGCGTGGTGCCGAAGATGCTGATATGAGCGAAGACAAGATTTTCCATTTTGATAAAAGTGACGAAGTCGGTGATTTTTTGAAAGATCGACTTCGAGAAAATGATATAATTTTAATCAAAGGATCTCAGGGTGTGCGAATGGAAAAAGTTACCAGAGATTTGATGGCGGATCCGCTACGAGCGGAAGAATTGTTGGTTAGGCAAAGTGAGAAGTGGTTGGAGAAATAAAAAATATTTTTTGAAAGCAATGCATTGATGTGTTGCTTTCTTTTTTTAAAAAAAACAAAACATTGTCATTTCGAACGAAGTCTTGGTAATCCAAGACGCAGAGAGAAATCCCTCTCGGGAAGGTGTAACTTTGATTTTTAGAATAATTTATCGAACCCACAGTGTCATTCTGAGCGTAGCCTTGTAATCAAGGCGAAGTCGAAGAATCCCTTAAACGTGGAT
>JBAYNP010000007.1:0-15585 GCA_041678785.1 Patescibacteria group bacterium
AATTTCTCGTTCACGTTCGGCGATGAGGCGCATCGCCACCGATTGAACGCGACCGGCACTAAGTCCACGAGCAACTTTTTTCCAGAGGAAAGGGGAAAGGTTGTAGCCGACGAGACGATCCAAAATTCGACGAGCTTGTTGAGCGTCGACGAGATCGAGATTGATTTGGCGTGGCGATTCGAGTGACTTCAAAATCGCATTTTTGGTAATTTCGTGAAAAGTAATTCGTTTGGTTTTTTCGGCTGGCAATTCAAAAATTTCATCCAAGTGCCAAGAAATAGCCTCCCCTTCGCGATCCTCATCGGTTGCGAAATAAACAGTGCTGGCTTTTTGAGCTTTCTTTTTTAAATCGGCAACGCGTTTTTGATTGGCTTTGGCGACTTCATATTTTGGTTCGTAGTTGTGTTCAACATTAATTCCGATTTTGGATTTTGGTAAATCGCGGACATGACCAAAAGAGGATTCGACGACAAAGTCTTTGCCTAAAAATTTGGAAATGGTTTTGGCTTTGGTTGGTGACTCGACAATAACAAGATTTTTAGCCATGTATAGAATTATTTATTTTGATAAAAATCTAAAAACAATAAAACTATCATAAAACAAAGTAGAGGATGTGTCAAATTTTAATATTTTTTGATAAAAATTAATGTTGCAATTAGAAAAACAAAATAAAGACCGGTCCCTGCATTTCGACTCCGCTCAATAACCGCGGAGTCGAAGGGTAAATTATCGACTAGCCAGTTTGCAACGACCTCTCGACTCCGCTCGAGGACCGATAATTGTTATTTCGAGCGTTAAATATCGTTTATCATAAATCAACGCACGTAGAGACATGCCATGGCATGTCTCTACAACCACGATTAATCAAAAGCAACTTTGCAATTAGAAAACCAAAATAAATCAGGAGAGATGCCATCTCTTTTCTTTTAAGCTTTTTAATAAAAAATGTTTTTCGAACCTAATTACCTCGCCAGCACATAATTACTCCCGCCGAGATTTTTTATTTTGCCTTTAATTTCCATCATCGTCAGGGTCGCATTCAATTGTGCTGAAGACAGCTGACTGAGTTGAAGTAATTTATCGACGTGAGTCGGTTCGGCACTAAGGTGCTCCAAAACTTTAGCCTCTTCGGGTGAATCGGGCAAAATTTGACGACTGGTGATTTCGGCTGTCACTTGTTTCAAGTTTAAAGTCTCCAAAATATCTTGGGCGCTAGTAACCATTTTGGCACCTTGTTTGATCAAATCATTTGTTCCTTGGCAGGTCGTCGAATAAATATTGCCTGGGACCGCAAAGACTTCTCGATTTTGATCCAGCGCCGATTTGGCAGTAATCAGTGAGCCGCTCTCTTCGCCAGCTTCGATAACCAAAGTTCCCAAAGATAATCCAGAAATAATTCGATTGCGCATCGGGAAATTAAATCTTAGTGGACCGACACCGGGAGGATATTCTGAAATCAGGGCGCCAAAAGAATTTAGAATTTGTTGAGCCAGATTATAATTTACTGCTGGATAAATTTGATCCAAGCCACAGCCCATGACCGCGATGGTGCGACCTTTGGCTTCGACAGTTGTTTGGTGAGCCAAGGCATCGATGCCGAGTGCTAAGCCACTGACGATGGTGATTTTATTTTTGGCCAAATTACTGACAATGTCTTGGGTGATTTGTTTGCCATAAGGACTGAATTTTCGCGAGCCGACGACCGCCAGGCAAAATTCATCTTGAATCGAATTGAGCGTGCCTTTGTAAAAAATCACAAATGGGGGATCATAAATTTGTTTAAGCAGTGCCGGATACTCCGGACTTTCGAGCGTAATAAAATTAATTTTAAGACGATTTAATCTCTCGAGTTGTTCGTCGAGATTTATTTTATTTCGCTGAGCGACAATTTGGCTCGCCAGCTTTTCGGAAAATCCAGCCCGAATAAATTCGCCCGTCGACGCCTGCCAGGCAAGCTCGAGATCATTAAAATGGGCGTAGATTTGTTTGAACCTTTTGGCGCCGACAACGTCGATTAGCGAGAAGCCGAGGAAGTATTTTGGGTTTTGGGGTTGACTTGACATTATTTTTATGTTATCTTATAGAAAATTGAAAACTTAAAGGAGGTGAAAAAATGAGTTTTGACGAAGTTTCTGAAATTTTGGATGAAATTTTTGAAACAAGAATCATGTATGGATCTTTGGCAGGTAGCGTTATTTTGGATGGGTTTAGAAAAAATCCAATAGAAATGATTCGATTGTCAAATCTGTCAAAAGAATCCTTTTTAAAGTGGCGTATAAATAAGTTTATTTTCTTAGTGAACAAACTTATTAAAAAGCCAAAATGTGATTCTTGTAGTAATACTGCAGAAGGTGCACTTTATAAAATTGTTGATAATAGGTATTACTACTATGAAGGGCTTAAATGTGCTCTCCATAAACGTGGACTAGAAGAAAGGAGGGACAGCTATTTTCGATTATTGTTTTTAGATGTGAATAATTTGGGTTGCTTCTCTTGTATCAAAGACAGTAAGTTTTTTTTAGAAAAACTTATTGAAGTTTCTGGTTTTGATTTTAAGAATGAAGAGCTTCTGCGAGATTTGTTAAAGAAAAAGTTTGAACAAGAAATAACAGAAGCAAAAAATGAAATAAAACCAGAACTTATCTATCCCGTCAGCCTTTTTCAAGGCCTTCAACCAATGTTCTCAGGACACCGGCGATAACAATCGTCTGGTGTCTTTTTTTTTCAAAAATACATATCACTGTTGACAAAAATCACAAAATATGGTAAGCTTGTGTCAGATTTTTAGAGATCCACCTTCAAATAACGTAAATATTATAGCATAATCTCTTGTGATTAGCATCTATAACTCTGTTTGTCAGTGACTAGATCTAGGCTCCCTCCTGCCTAGATTAGAGTCGAGTCAAGGTTTCCTAGAGTGTTCTAGCGGAGCCTTGCGCTGGCAGGCAGGTTTGTAGATGTTAATTTTTTTTAAAACAAAAAAGGATATAAAAATATCCCAAAATTGTTTACAGTTTTTTAAATAAAAAAATTAATTGTATTTGCACATCACCGCTTCAATATTTTGTGAAAGTAAATCAGTAATAATATTTGGAATTTGAGCTAGCGATTCTTCGAGAATAACAAATTCATTTTTATCAAAACGTTGGAGGACAAATTTTTCCAAAGGCACTTTGGCTTGAAGCTCGTTGCTGATTCCGATTTTAATTCTAGTAAAATCTTGACCACCGAGATGTTGAATAATTGATTTAATTCCATTGTGACCGCCAGCTGAACCCTCGGTCTTGATTCTAATTTTTCCAAGTGGTAAGTCGACATCATCGTGAATCACAATTAAATCTTCGGCAGTCAGCTGAGGATATTTTTTTTTCAACAAAGTAATTGTCTGACCCGAATCGTTCATAAAAGTTTGTGGCTTGACCAAAATAATTTGTTGGTCATTAAAATTGGTTTCTAAAATTTCGGCTTTAAGACTATCTTTATTTTGCCATTTATTTTTTTTATCAAATACTTGTTCAACAAAAAAATCGAGTGCTAAAAAACCGACATTGTGGCGAGTTTTTTTGTAAAGTAAGCCTGGATTACCGAGACCAATAATAAATTTCATAGAAGCTGTGTTAAATAAAATATTGAGACAAATTTAATTTTGTTTTTTGACAACACTTAGACTGACTGGCGTACCGAGAAATTCATATTTTTGACGTAGAGCTTTTTTCAAAATATGTGGATAGGCTTCTGGGACGAGTGCTTTATTGTCGACGACGAGAGTGAAATTAGGTGAGTAGCCAGAGTTTTGAGTAAAAGAATAAATCCGAGGCATTTTTTTGAGCTTCGATTGTTTCAATCGATTATCATATAAAATTCTATCCAAAACTTCTTGTTCGACTTTGAGCCTTCTTTGTTGACTGACTTTGACGGCAATTGGAAGTAATTTGCCGATGTTATGTTTTTCGGTCGCCGAAGTAAAGACAATTGGTAAATAAGTTAGACTTGGCAAAATGTCCCAGATTTGTTGGCGAGTTTTTTCTTCGTTTTTTGGATTCGGAATCAAATCCCATTTATTGACGACGAGAATCACACTGCGTTTTTCTTCAATAGCAAAACTAATCAATCTTTTATCTTGTTTAGCCAGCGGTTCACCAGCTTCGATGACAAAAAGAATAACTTCAGCATCGATAAGAGTGCTAAAAGCCATTTTGACACTTTGTTGTTCGATCGGATCTTCAATTTTATTTTTGCGTCGGATACCAGCCGTGTCGATCAATAAAATTGGCGTATTTTTGTAAGTGATAAAAATATCTTGTGGTGAACGAGTTGTGTGTGGAATTGGGCTGACAATAACTTGATCTTCGCCCAAAATGCCATTCAAAATTGACGATTTACCGACATTTGGTTTACCAATGATGGCGATTTTTGTCATGGATTCTTCGGCTGGAAGCTCGTTGGTTTGGTTGCCGAGCTTTTCGACAATGACATCCAAAAGATCACCGACACCGCCACCATTTTTAGCCGAGATTAATAGGGGATCAGTAAAGCCGAGATTTAATAAATTTTGAGTATAGTTTTTGCGATATTTTAAACTATCGATTTTATTAATCACCAAGAGAACAGGTTTTTCGCTTTCACGCATTAGTCGGGCAGCTTCTTTATCTTCGGGTAAAACATTGATTTGGCCATCAGTCAAAAAAATAATTAGATCAGCTTTTTCGACAGCGAGTTTGGCTTGGTTAACAATTTTTTCTTCAATCTCATCAATATTTTTTTGCTGAGCTAAATCAATTTTAGTAATGCCACCAGTGTCAATAATATTAAAATTAAAACCACGCCAATTACAAATTCCGTAATTGCGATCTCGGGTGGTGCCAGCAGTATCTGAAACGAGTGCTTTTTTCTTTTCGACTAAGCGATTGAAAAGCATTGATTTGCCGACATTAGCTCGTCCGATAATGGCAACAATTGGAAAGTCGTTGGTAGTTTTCATAATTTATGAGTTATCTGGTCCGATTACTAAAATAAAATCTAAATTTTCTGAAACAAAACTTTTTAAGTTTTCTGGAATATCTTGACTGACATTGACTTGATAGGTATCGCGAATTTTTTTGATAGCTTCACTCAAATCTTCATTTTGATTGACTTGATAAAGCACACTTTTTTCATAATCTTGTTGAGGACTATTAGTAGTTTTAATAATTTCAAAACCAAGCGAATTTAATGTGGTTGAACTTTTGCCAGCGAGGCCAGGAATTTTGGTGCCATTCAAAACCGTAATATTAATTTTTCGCTGAATGATTTTTTTTGGTTCAGGAGTAGTAATTTCTTCACTAGTTGAAGCTGGTGTTGAAGTTGAAGTTACAGATTCGGTATTTTGAGTTTCTGAAATCGGATTGACTTGATTGAAAACATTGTTTATAAAATCGGACATTTGGTTGAAGTTACCAGCTTTCGGTCGAAGGATATAGGCACCATCGGCGGTCATGTCAGAAACTAGAAAATTATCTGGGGCGTCATTAAAATTATAACTAATAATATCACTCATCGAAAAATTTTCGACAAATTTACTCAAATAAATTATTTCATTGGCAGTTAAATCAGTGCTAATGCTACTATCCAAAGTTTTTAGCATTTTGCTAATTTTAGCAGGGTTGAAAATTGTTGACAGTGAAAGCGCTTTGTCTTTGACAGCCATAATAACTTTTTGTTGGCGTTGTGAGCGTGCAAAATCTGAACCTTCGCCATTGTTGCCGTGGCGCGAGCGGACAAATTTGAGAGCGACATCGCCATTCATTTTTTGTTTACCAGCTTCAAAAGAAACGACTTGATACAGAAATTCTGGGGCGGGATATTCAGCATCAGTAAAACTATTATCAACAGTAACTTCAATTCCGCCCAGATCATCAATTATTTTTTCAAAACCAGCAAAGTCAATTCGAGCATAATAATGAATTGGAATGTTCAAAACATTGCTAATGGTTTCGCTGGCAATTTTACCACCTTGACCATTGTAGTCGGTTTCACCAATTGAATTAGCATGATTTATTTTCATCCAGCCGTAATTAGTAATCGGAACATAAAGATCGCGGGGGATAGAAATCATCGCAACTTGACCAGTTGATGGCTTAATACTGGCAATGATCATAGTGTCGGTTAAAAACGGTCCTTCATGACCAACTCCGCCCATTCCCATCAAAAGGATGTTGATCCGATCTTCTTTTTGACCCTCGAGATTGCCATTACTACCAAGGACATAGCCTTTGAAAGCCGTCCAGAGCTGAGAGAGACCGATTTTTGGGAGTCCACCAGGGGTGTTATCTAATGAAGTACTATTAGAAAAAATAGTTGTTGAAAAGAAAACTACACTAGCAATCAGAATAACAAAAAAAATCTTCAACCATCTTGGAAGACCTTTTTTTTCATTTTCTTGAGGAAGTTCGATTTCTCGAAGGCTAAAGTCTTCTAGAAAGTTTACTTGAGGTTTTGTATCCATCATTATATGCAAATCTTAAAACAAAACGGTAAATCCGCAAAGTCATTATAGTCTAAAACGTAGCATTTGGCAAATCTATTTTTTTGTGCTAGAATGGGTGAGTAATTGGGTGAACTGAGGCTTTTTTGGTTACTAGTTTTAAATTGGGGCATATAGCTCAGTTGGTTAGAGCGCTTCATTCACATTGAAGAGGTCTCTGGTTCGAATCCAGATATGCCCACCATTCTTCACTCGCAGAGTGAAGAATGTCCTTTGTAGCTTTAGCGAAGAAGGACGCGTGTGATTTAGTTCTACTGTTTTAAAACGAGCGAGTTACGAATGGCACGCCATCTTTTACTTAACTTAATTTTATAAAAACAAACATAAATCCATGGAAATTAACAAAGAAAATTTAAAACACAATACCAAAGAGGTTCTCAAGTTTATCGTCGAGCTGGTCAAGGTCGCCTTTATTTCATTAGCGATTATTATTCCAGTGAGATATTTTTTGATCCAACCTTTTTATGTCAAAGGTGCTTCGATGGAGCCGACTTTTGAAGATAAAGAATATTTAATTGTCAACGAAATTGGTTATCGATTTGAGAAGCCGAGTCGAGGTGACGTCATCGTTTTTAAATATCCGTTAGATCCAAAAAGTTTTTTTATTAAACGCGTGATTGGTTTGCCGGGTGAAAGAATTACTATCAAAGATGGCGAGGTTAGAATTTACAATGCCGAAAATATTAATGGAACCGTTTTGGATGAAAGTGGTTACCTAATGGCGGGCTTAGAGACTTCAGGTGATATCGACAAGACATTGGCTGGAGGTGAATATTTTGTAATGGGTGACAATCGCAATGCTAGTATGGATTCTCGAAGTTTTGGAATTGTACCTGAAGCTAATATTGTCGGTCGAGCTTGGGTGCGTGGTTGGCCGTTGGATAAAATGGATGTTTTTAAAAAACTTATTTATAATTTATAAATTTTTTGTATATGACAACTAGTAAAAAGAAAATTGATGATGAGGAAGAAGATGATGATTTAGACTTGAGACCAAAAATCAAGGTTAAATTACCTGGAGCTAATCGAGGTAAGCAAATCAAAAGTCTTCGAGGTATGCGTGATATTTTGCCGGAAGAGCAAATCTATTGGGATTTTGTAACTCAAAAAGCCGAAGAATCGCTTAAGTTCTATGGTTTTGCTAAAATTGATACCCCAATTCTCGAAGATTTGAATTTATTTGTGCGTGGAGTCGGTGAAGATACTGATATTGTCGGTAAAGAAGTTTTTTCTTTTGTTGACAAAGGTGGTGAAAAAGTTTGTTTACGGCCAGAATCAACCGCTTCAGTGGTGCGCTCATATATCGAACACGGCATGATCAATCAGGCTCAACCAGTCAAACTATATTATCAAGGACCTCAATTCCGTCACGAGAAACCACAGTCTGGTCGTTTTCGTCAATTTTATCAGCTCGGTCTAGAAGTGATTGGTGATCCTGATCCAATTATTGATGCCCAGTTAATTTTGTTTGCTCGTAACTTTTTGAATGAATTAAAATTAAAATTTAGTATTCAGGTCAATAGTCTCGGTTGCAAGGATTGTCGCAAAGCGTATTACAAAGCTTTGAACGATTTTTATCGTCCAAAGAAAAGATTTCTCTGCAAAGATTGTCAGAAGCGGATGTTAAAAAACCCACTACGCTTGCTTGATTGTAAAGAAGAAGAATGTCAAAAAATTGCCGAGGAAGTTCCTCAAATTGTCGATTATTTGTGTGAAGATTGTAATAAACATTTTGTCAAAGTCCTTGAATATCTCGATGAGCTAGAAATTTCATATGAACTCAATTCAAAAGTTGTTCGTGGTTTGGATTATTACACCAAAACTATTTTTGAAATCTGGCCAATCAGTGACGATGAAACCAAAAAAATCAGTAATGGAGCTTTGGGCGGAGGTGGTCGTTATGATGGTTTAGTTGAAGAGCTTGGTGGTCAACCAACACCAGCTTGTGGAATGGCTTTCGGTATTGAAAGAATTATTTCACAGCTCAAAGAACAAGAAATTGTTTTTCCTCAAGCCAAGGGTGTGGATATCTTTTTGGTTCAAGTCGGAGCCGCCGCCCGCAAGCGTTGTCTAAGTCTGTTTGAAGAATTACGAATTAATAAAATCAAAGTCGCCGAATCACTTTCAAAAAATGGTTTGCGACCTCAGCTCGACAAGGCCAACAAACTTAAAGCTAAATATTCTTTGATCTTAGGTCAACAAGAATTACTTGATGGCACGATTATTATTCGTGATATGGAAGACGGAACTCAGGAAACAGTTAATATTGATAAAGTGCTTGATTATGTCAAAAAGAAAACTAGAACTTCGAAGATTAAAAAGACAAAGTTAAAGAAATAAGCTGAGAAATTTTTAAGCTAAAAAAGAGGTTACTTGTAAAAGTAGCTTCTTTTGGTTTTGTTTGATTTTGATAAAAATTAATATTGTAATTAGTAAAATAAAATAAAACCCTTCTTAAGAGGGCAGAACTTTGATTTTTAGAATAATATATTAAACCTACAAAATAAAAAAAGTTCGGTCCCTGAGCGGAGTCGAAGGGTAAAGAGCAAGTGCAGACTAAAACGACCCCTCGACTCCGCTCGGGGACCGGTTTTATTTTTTTGGCGAGTAAAAATATCAAAAGGAGTTTGGTATTAGAATGTGGGATCCAATGTTTGACTTATTCCTATTTTTATATTACAATTCTAAATGTATCTGGGCAGATTATTTGCCGAGAGATTTTAATAAAAATAATTTAAACCCACTGAAGGGGGGTGAAAATTGTATGATTGAAGTTAAGAAAAAGAAAGGGGAATCCGACGAAAGACTTATTCGCCGACTTCGTAAAAGAGTTATGCAGAGTAAGATTTTGTTGCGAGCCAAAAATGCTAGATTCTTTCACAAAGAACCAAACGAAAGATTGGTTAAAGAAAATAAGCTTTACTGTCTAAAGACCAAGCAATTGATGGATTACCTCAAAAAAATTGGTAAAGCAACCGAGGAAAATTAATAACAATTTAAAATAAACCCATGCAATTAAAAGAGCAATTAGAGAATGACCTATCTATGGCTCTCAAAACACGGGACGAGCTAATCGTCTCTGTTTTGCGTATGCTAAAAGCCGCTTGGCAGAACTTAGGAATCGAGCTTCGTGTTCAAGGTAAGGAATTGAGCGAAGAAGATATTTTGTCATTACTCAAAAAGGAAATTAAAAAAAGACAAGAATCAATTGAGTTGTATATTCAAGGTAAGCGTCAAGATTTGGCTGACAAAGAGAAAAAAGAATTAGAAATTTTGAGCAAATATTTACCCGAAGAAATGTCTGATGAAAACTTGCGTGAAATTCTCGAAAAAATAATTTCTGAAGTCGGTGATGATGTCAAAAATAACTTTGGACTCTTGATGAAAAAAGTGATGGAAGAATTAAAAGGTAAGGCTGATGGGAGTCGTATTGGTAAAATTATTAAAGAGATTCTCTCATAATAAATTTATAAACATAAAATAAAAATAAAAGACATGAAAATTAGAAATAAAAAAATAATTTGCCTTGGATTATGTATCTTTTTGTTTTTAGTGAGTGTGTTTTTTGTTTTTGGCTCTTCAGTTTTTGCCCAAACAACTCCAATAGAATTGCCTGATTCGGATTATGCCAATACTAATTTGGATATATTTTCGACGGTTACTAAGCTCATAAATTACGCGATGAGCTTTTTGGGTTTCATCGCCGTAATCTTAATTCTTTATGGTGGTTTTATTTGGATGACTGCCAAGGGTGATGATAAAAAAGTCGAAAAAGCTAAAAAAATTATCAAAAATACTGTTATCGGTTTGGTGATTATTTTTGCTGCTTGGGGAATCGTGAGATTTATTTTTGGGTTGTTTAATAACAATAATAATGGTTCATGTGTGGTTTGTTCTGATGAAGGTTTTACAGACACATGTTTTCCAACTTGTGCTGAGGGTATGATTGCAACTTCGGGAGTTTGGACGTGCGAAGGCGGTTGTTTTGGTGCTTGTAGTGGGACTTGTGAACGAGGTTATGAGCCAGAGCCAGTCTATGGAGATTTTGCTTTGCAATGGCACTATCCAAAAAGTAATGCCGAAAATGTGAGTTTGTGTAGTATGATTTCGGCCAGATTTAATCATCTGTTGGGTACTGGAAATACCGACAAAATAAAAGTTTATCGATGTGCTGATGAAACTTGTTTGGCGGCTACTAGAAGTGAACTTACGGGAAATGTAGTGGTAAATCAAAAAATAATCAGTTTTTATCCAGGTGCTGATTATGCGCCAAATACTTTTTATAAAGTAGAAATTTCTAGTGAAATTACAGATAATGCTGGTGATAGTCTGGGATCTGAGGAAGATTGGCAATTTAAAACAGGCACACTTTCTGATGATACGGCGCCAACGGTGGCAAATAAATATCCAACAGGCTCCGATGTCTGTTTAAAAAGCGTGATTCAAGCTGAATTTAGTGAGTCGATGGATCCAAATACACTTGAAAATCTAGCCAACTTTAATTTGGAAGCTACTGGTGGTGATATCCCTGAATTTTCAGCCTATACACCTGAGAGTAATTTTGTAACTTTCAAACCAAAAAGTAATTATAGTCCACAAAAAAATTATACCAGTCAATTGATGGGAAGTGTTATTACTAGAGCTGATTGGGATCGATCAGATACTACCAAAGGAATGCGTGATGTTTGTGGAAATCCTTTAGCACCACCATCCTATGATTGGAATTTTGAAACCGGTGATAATGCTTATTGTGATCCTGAAATTACTTCTATAACTCCATCAGTTTATCATGATGGGGAAATGACGATCGCGGGTTATTATTTTACAATTGGTGGGAATATCAAACTTGAGCACGAGCTTTTTGCGGGTAGTAATTGTTTCAAAAAAATAGGTGATTATTATTTTCCACAAAACGAATGTTTATTAAGTTGGACTGACAATAGTATTACTTTAAAAATTCCTGGTGGTGGTGGGGTTTCAAATGGTCCAGTCAATGGTCCAGTCAATGTTGTTATTAGTGGCGACGACGAAGATCCTTTGGTAGCCACGAGCGATACTGTTGAAATTTTGAGTCCACATGTTAATACTGTCAGTGGTTATAATAATTCTGTCAGCAGTTCTTTTGCTGATTATACTGGTGGCGCCTCTGGTGGGGCTGGGCAAATCATAACTCTTTCGGGGATGAATTTTGGAAGCACGGCTGGGGTCATTAATTTTATAAATACTAGCACCAGAGAAGTTATTTCTTCAGCGGAATTACCAGAATTATGTCGAGATCGAGCTTGGACACCGACAAATGTGGCAGCAGTAGTTCCGGCTGGATTTGAAATTGGGGATAAATTAAAAATCCAAATTATTATTGCTAGTGGTGGATCGACTGAATTTAATCGAGCCAGTAATTTAATCGCTTTTAACTATACTAATGAAGTTGGTCCTGGAATTTGTGGCGCAAGCTTTGAATGTCCTGACGGAAATTGTGGTGGAATTTCTTCTGATTCTGGCAGTATTTTTGGTCGCGGTTTTGAAACGACAGCTGAGCAATTGTTTTTTGGTGTCAAAGAAGTTTTAAATAAAGCTGGGATTACACCAAGTTTAGAAGATGAAGATTCTTATGGTTATTCTGCTTGGGGAGATGAAAGAATTGATACCTATGTTCCATTTGGAATTTTTGCTGGGAGTAACCCGATCAAAATTTTAAGAGGTGAGATTAGTAGTAACATTTGGCCGTTTCAAGCACCTTGTAATCGAATGGCATGTGATGGAAATATAACGACGCCAACTTGTGATGTGAATAATGGAATGTGTTTATTGGGATATACTTGCAATTCAGATAGTTGTACCTGTGAAAAAGAATTTAGAATAACAAATAAATATCCGACGTGTAACGAGGCCTGTATTAATACTGCAATTCAAGTTAATTTTTCGCATGAAGTCGACGAAGCGACTTTGACGACAAGTAATATAAATTTTATTCCAGCAATAGATTTTACAACATCGTATGCTGACGATGAGACTGGCAATATTTTAATAATCAATCCGACTGAAGCCTTAAATCAAAGTACTGAATACCGAGTAATTTTAAAAAGTGAAATTAAAAATACTGAAGGAAAATTTTTAGCTGGACTAAATTATGATTCCAATACTGACGGAATTAATGATTCATATAGCTGGACATTTAAAACTAAAAATTCTTCAAACCGTTGTGTGGTTGATTCGGTTTCAATTTTAGGTTTATCAAGAATACAAGTTGACCAAACTAAGCCTTATGACTCGCGTTTAGGAAGCCCACAAAATTGTTCAGGAACACCAATAAATTCCGCTTTAGATTTAGATATTTATAGTTATAATTGGACTGAAATTGGAGACGAATCAATTCTTTCAATTACTAATCAAATACGCCCAAGTTGTAATGTTAATGGCGAATCAGCGGGGGATACTATTTTAAAATTGAGATTTAAACCAATTGACGAACCTGCGATTGAAGTCCAAAAAAACATCAGTGTTTTTGATGCTTCTGGTGGTGATGATCCTAGGCCAGGTGAAAGATGCGCCGATACCTGTGGGCCCGAGGGAAGATGTGCTCGTGGTTCGGCTTGTAATGATGCTTGTCTTTGTGAAGGAACTAGTGTTGAAGGTGATCCTTGTGGAGATGGTGCTTGCGAAGGGGATGGGACTTGTGGCTCTGATTTGACCTGTAATCCAGACACTTGCCGTTGTGTCAGAGATAGTTTATTAGAATCTTTATCAATTTTTTCAATTGACACTCCAAAATTTTGTACCAATGGATTAATTGTAGTAACTTTTAATAATTCTATCGAAGGTTTTTGTTCTTATAATACTGAATTGGGAAGTTGGTCTTCTGATTTTAACTTTGGAAGTTATTCGATAAAATCTTGCAGTGGAAAGAAAATAACACTAGGCGGTGATTTTGCTCGGGCAGAAACTTATACTGTAAATGTTACTCGAGGTGGCGAATCAATTTTACCAAGTACAATAAATCCAAAAACATTTAGTATGGATTCTACCGCCACCAGATGTTATTTAGATGAAGTTAAAATTGATCCCGAAGAGAGTGAATTTTATAAAAGAGATCAAGAACTTCCATTTTCGGCCATTCCTTATGCCTCAAACGGGGAAGCAATTCGTATAACTGGAGGCTATGCGGCCGCGGCTACTGTCGCTTGGAATCTAAATCCAGCTGACTTGTTAGTTTTGACCTCAACTAATACCACCATCTTACCAACAACTATAAGTTTAAAAACCCCAGCCGACGATACTGCCAAAAACGGCTCTGCCAAACTTCAGGTTTCGGCAGTTGATTATGACGAAGATGGCGTGTTAATCTATAAATATGGTACCGCCGATATCGATGTTAATCTTTGTGAAAATAGAGGTTTATTTAAGGTTGGTAGTGTAGAGGATAATTCTTTTACCGACACAGCACTTTTGAGTAATAATAATTTTGAACTAAGATATTGTCTCGATAACAATCCGAATTTTCCAACAGTATTAAAAGTAGTTCAAGGCCCTCCTTTTCAAGACCTAGACGCAGATCCAGACACGCGTCCTTTATTAAACAAGCACTATCTTTTTACTGATAATAGTGGTTCTAAAAAAGGCACAATTGGTTTAGTGGTTTTTCAAAATCTATCATACAAAAACCTAGAAACTTGGTTTGCTAATAAATTTGATAACTATTTTAGCGGAAGCAAAACCACCGTTGATGGTTATCCGGCAATTGTGGATGGTCGTAGTACTTATGTGGCGGCGACTAATATTAATCAAATTCCTGCCGTTCCTCCTTCTACCACGCCTACTTATGAAAAATATATTAATGTTTATTTATTCTCCTATGACGAAGAAGTTGATTCAGCCTTGTACAAAGAATTAATAAATAACTGGACATTCAACACTAATTCTGGTGGGATTGTGATTGATAAAATAGTTTTGGCTCGCGATATGACTCGAGTTTTAGACTTAGCTTACATTAGAAATTTACTTGAAAATTATAAAACTGCCAAAGGGACTTATCCTTCGCTCGGGATGGATGCTAGTCGTGGAGATAGTTCTGGTGATGGTGTTTATAAAATAGGGGAAAGTACATCTCTATGGACTTCATGGAAATCTGTTTTTGGTCAGGAACTAGCCAAAGCCAATTCGAATGTGTCGATGCCAGTCGATCCGACAAATAAATTAGGTATTGTTAATGGTGCGACTTGTACTACAAGTTCAGAATGTTCTAGTGGTTTGATGCAATGCTATCAAGGGCATTGTTTAAATATAGGTATTGGTTATTCACCAACAACTGGCTGGAATTCATTTGCCCAAAAGTATGCCTGCCCAGACGGATCATATTTTTATGCCTATAAAGCCACATCGGGTGGAGCGGGTTATTCTCTGATGGCTAATATGGAAAGTGATTTTGGTGGATGGAATACTTTTATAACAAATCCTTTAAATAGTTGTGAGTCGTGGTAATATATTAAAATACATAAAATAAAATGAAACTCAAAACAGAAAAAATAAAATTAATGTGGTTAAAAAACAAAAAACTTTTTAGTGCCTTATTGTTTTTAATGTTTTTGAGTTTTGGGGTAATTCTGATTATTACGGTACCTAATAAATCGTCAGCTAATCCATTTGATTTTGGAGTTAATCAAGGTGTGGGGTTAACAAATCCTACATCGTGTAAATCGCAATATTTTGAAGTTTCTTGTGTAGTTGTTAATAAAGAAACCGAATTAGTGAGTTCGGCGAGCTGTTCTTCTGGAGACGTTTCGGTAAGCACTTTAGTAAATCAAACTTTTTTTGAAACAGTTCCTGGCTTAGGTACAAAATATATTAAAACTGGCAAGATTGACGGCGTTTGTCCTAGCACTAATTGCGCTTATATTAATGATTTTGATTGTGGTTGTAACTCAGTGAGTTATGATAGTGCCTGTAATAAAGATATTTGCAATCAATACAACGATCTCGACTGTCGTCGATTGACAGAGATTCCTGGGAATATAACGACGGAATTACCACGAGTAAAGATAGTTGGCATAGATGGAAATGATTTG
>JBAYNP010000008.1:0-15077 GCA_041678785.1 Patescibacteria group bacterium
GTTTATCAGAATCAACATAAGTTACTTTGCGAGTCAACTTAGCATCAGCGCCATTGTGGGCGCTTTCTATTTTTTTACGGACACCTGGTTCAAGTTCGGTCGTTTCAATTTCTTTAAGCGCACCTGGACGAGTTATGTTATAAATCACTGGATCACCAACCTCAATAATACGACCATCTTTAGTTCCCCAGAGTTCAAAAGTTAAATCATTGCCATCGATATACGTCTGCCAGACAAGATAATTGCCGGTGTCATTAATAAATCGCAAATCTGGGTGTGGTTGATAAATTGTGGCGTCAGTTCCTGCTGGTTCATAATAAACCACTCGATATGAATGTTCTTGGCGTTCAGTAATCGGCAAACCAGCATTCACCGCAGTGCGAAAAATTGTCGTCCCAATTTGACATAAGCCGCCACCATATTCTGGGACAGTGCGATCACCCTTAATTACTAATTCTGGTAAATAACCTGTTTCAGCTGTAATCTCACCCAAAGCTTTAATCGCTGAAAACTCTTCACCCGGAGCAATCAACAGCCCATTAATCGCAGCAGCTCCCGTCGCAATATTATGGCGACGATTAGTGGGACTGCCAGCAAAATTCGAATGACCAGTACCAACTAATTCTTGAATTCCAAATTTGTTTGAATCTTTGAGACTATTTTGAGGTGCCACCGCAATCACAACCAACTCAATTTCTTTGGCCTGATTGTCTATCAATTCGGTCTTAAGTTTTTCAAATGTCGCTTCTTTGTCTAAAGTCAAACCATCTCGAGGTGCTTGAAAAATTGTCGCCTTTGAATCAGTAAATTCAGCCTTGGGCTCTTGTGGGGCTTGATCAATTTCGGTCGCAATGGTGGCTAAAAATTCGGAAACTTTTTCCTCGTCCAAACTAATACTAACTTGTCCATCTTCTTTAATAAAAATAAACCACTCGGAAATATCTTTAACACCAATTTCCCAATCTTGGTCTTGGTATTTTAATTTGACCAGCAAAGCTTGAATTATTTTTTCAAGTTCAGATTTCAATTTTTCAGCTTCAGCTAAAGTAACGTCGGTTTCTTTGAGCTCAATTTCTAATTCAATGCTATTTTGTGATAATTTTGCTAAATCATTTTCTAGGTCTCGAACTGCTTGCTGATAATTAAAAACATAACCACCTTGACCAGCCAAAAGATTGATCTCGCCAGCCGAATTCACATAGGCTCGGGTGTTACTATATTCTTTTTGAGCACCAACAAATTTGTCTGCCAAAATCTTTTTTAGTTCTTCAGTATTGATTTCAGCTACTAAACTAACGTGGTTTTTATTTTTCCAAGCCCCTAGAATTGCCGATAGTCTTTGAAAAATATTTCCCTCGCGACCAATCTGATAAACTTTACCTAAGGTTTCATCTTTTTTAATTTTAATAATTTCTCGACTGAGGTCGGGGTCGGTCGAAATAAAAATTGGGTAAATCTTTTGCGTATTTTTTTGACCACCAAAATTCATCGGGGTTTCAAAAGCTATTCCTTGAGTATTTAGTTTTTGAATATAATCTTCAAGAATACTTTCGACTTCAGAAATATTTTTTGAGCCAAGATAATTATCGCCAAGATAAATCCCGGGATAAACTTTTTGATTATACATATTCAGACCCACCAAAGATCCAATCACTACCAAAATAATTAGCACCAACAAACAAGCCATGGTAACAAACCATGGTTTTTTAACAAAACTCAATTCCTGCTCTTTTTTCATATTATTTTTTCTCTTTAATCTTGATCTTGGTTTTTTGCTCTTCCATAACAATCGGCAAAGTGACGGTCAAAATTCCATCTTCAAGATTAGCTTTTGATTTAGCTTCGTCGATATCAAATGGTAAAACCACTGAACGCGAAAATTTACCCCAATAACATTCTTGATAAAAATAATCTTTTTCTTTAATCTTAGTCTTTTTTTCTTCACGCGAACCAGCAATTGTTACTGTATCATTTGAAATGGTAATCTCGAGATCTTTTTGTTTGACGCCGGCAATCGCTGATTTGACGATTATATTATCACCATCACGATAAACATCAACCCCAAGCTGACCTTCGCTATCTAGCGACCAAGACTCATCAGAGCCCAAAAAGCCTTTATTGCTTTCAATGCTTTCCCGGCTCGGCACAAAAATCTCAGCCTCGTTTTCAATTATTGATTGAATTGAACACTCCTCTTTTGTTATCTCTGCATTAATCATTTTTTCTAATGCGCTTTTTTCCAACACATCACATTCATCCCAAGTTTCAAGTTCAAGATCTTCGTCAGATAAACCAGTTATTTTTGACCAAATTGATTTCATTTTGTATTTTATTTTAATTTTTATCTCTGTCCATATTTTAACAAAAAAAAGAAGAATAAACAATTTTTGAAACAAAAAAGCAGATAAAATCTGCTAAATAAGTATGGCGTGCCATTCGAAGCGTAGCCGTTTTAGAAGCTATGTTTAAATCAACATAACCCATGCTTCGCTCTAGCGAGCTTCGCAGGGCATTCTTCGCTACGCGAAGAATGGTGCCCCCAGCAGGATTCGAACCTGCGACCGTTTGCTTAAGAGGCAACTGCTCTACCAGCTGAGCTATAAGGGCTAAATAAAATCTACGCATTATATTTATAAAAAGAGCAAAACATTAAACTATCATCAACAGAAGCTGGTAGATACCAGCTGCCTGCCCGCCAATTCTCTGGGCGGGAGCTATAAGGGCTAAAATATTTTAAATGGTACGCCCGGCAGGATTCGAACCTGCGACCCCTGGTTCCGAAGACCAGTGCTCTAATCCACTGAGCTACGAGCGCATAACGTTCTCGTCCAAAATCAAAAACAACCTGTATCTCACATAAAATAACACAAAATTGTTTATAAATCAACCCTTTTCTAAGCCATCAAACTATTACTCATATGTAATTTTGCAACTTCTGCATCAATCAAATTTTCTCGCACTAACTCTTTGAGGCTTTGGTCTAAGGTAAACATTCCCTCATCAGAACCAGTTTGGATCATATTTTGGATATGCGCTAATTTATTCTCGCGAATTAAGTTACCAATTCCGGGAGTATTTACCAAAACTTCTCGCGCAGCGACTCGCCCACCGCCAATTTTTGGTAACAATCTTTGGGCAATGACTCCTTTTAAGGTTAACGAAAGTTGAGAACGAATTTGTTGTTGCTGACTAAATGGAAAAACATCAATCATACGATCGATGGCTTGAGCAGCACTTTGGGTGTGAAGGGTTGCTAAAACTAAATGCCCAGTTTCAGCCAAAGTAATCGCCGCCGCGATTGTTTCTAGGTCTCGCATTTCTCCCACCATAATAATATTGGAATCCTGGCGGACAATATGTTTCAAACCTTCGGCAAAACTCGACATATCAGTATAAAGTTGTCGCTGACAAATTATACTTTTGACTGGTTTAAACACAAATTCGATCGGATCTTCGAGAGTGATAATATGACAAGCTCGCTCTTGGTTGATAAGACTAATCATCGCCGCCAAGCTGGTTGATTTACCACTGCCAGCCGAACCGGTTAAAAGAACTAGACCATTATCTAAACGTGAAAAATCATAAGCCTTTTCTGGCATATTTAATTCCTCCATCGACGGCAAGTCTGGACGAATAATTCTCGAAGCTACGGCGAGATTATTTTTTTCAAAATAAATATTAGTACGAAAACGTGTCTCGCCATTTTTTCCCAAAGATAATTCCAGTTCTTTGTCAGTCAAAAGTTTTTCTTTTTGTTGAGGATTGAGGGTTTCAAAAACGATCTTTTCAACTTCTTCGGGTTTTAAATTTTGACCATTTTCAATCGGTAAAAGCTGACCATCAATGCGAAACATAATCGGACTATCGACGACCAGGTGAATGTCGGAAGCTCTCTTCTCGACAGCGATATTTAAAATTTCAGTTAAAGTCATAATAAAAAAATTAATGTTATTCATATATAATAACCTTTTTTGATTGGATTGTAAAAAATATATTTAGCATTTCTTTATTTTTAACGCACCAACATCAACCTGCGACCGCGAACATTGGTTGAGTGAATTATTAAATTCAATTTTTGCCCTGAGCGGTTTGTTAAAAATTTTTCAACTGTCTGAGCCCAGCAGGGCGAGTTTTGAAAAATAGCGAAGGCAAAAATTAGAATTTATTATGAACAAAACCAGTGAGCCAGTTTTTTGCTACTTTTTTGTCTAAAAAAGTAAGAAGAAGACGCTATGTCTGGTTGTATTAACGAGAACGCAAAATCTTGCGTTCCTACAACCAAGATTGGTGCGTTCAAAAAATTAATACACCTCCATCAACCAACCCGAATAATCAAATGGCCCACTCCCTTCAAGTTTATTTCCCAAGCCTCCAGGATTATCGACACGAGTCGGTCCAGTCGGATCACCCCACCAATTTTCCCGTAAATCAAGCTGGATAAAATCAGGTTCTGGATTACTACCAACTCGACCAGAAACTCCAATCCTATAGGTTTGATTATTCAAAAAATTATTATTTTTTATTTCAACCGGAACATTAGTCCCCACATTCAACCCTCGCCAGACATTATCAAAAGTATTTCCACTTACCATCGTACCCGCAAGCGGATTAGATAAAACCAAAGCATACAGTTCTCCTCGATGAGCCGTTCGACTATGAACATCCTGAAAAAGATTATTACGAATTTCTGTTTTGGATTCATAATTTAACAAAACTGAAGCTGAATTCCCAATTCCATCTTCAGCCCCGCCATAGCGGAAAATATTGTTTTCAAAAATTCCTTCGGCATCATTATATAAATCAATATTACTCCAGCCTAAATTACTAATAAAGCTTTGATAATTTTCAACGTCTGGACAAATCGAACTCGGACACATATAATCCTGATCTTCACCAGCTGTAAAAATAACATCCCGAGCAATTAGTTTGGCAATTTTACCAGAGCCAGCATCTGACTGAACCCTAAAGCCACCTCGCAAACGTACAGCAGAGACATCATCAATATCAGTCGTTCTCATTTTGACTAAATTGCTCGGTGCAATTTCTAAATTATCTCTAACAAAAATTTTACCTGAAAGATAATAAAAAATGTTTTCATTATTACCAAAATAGGTCGGGTTAGCAACTTCGACCCAATAATCATTGCCACTCCAAGCATCATACTCTTTAATAAAACTGATGTAGGCTGGAATATTACTGACATTATTTTGAATTGAAAGCCCAATTTCATTGCGAATCCCAAAAACTTTTTGGGCATTATAAAAATTATTATTTTCCACAACTCCGATGACGGTGTCTAGACTAACAACTTCGCCTCGATTTTGTTTAGTGTTAATAAAAGTATTATTAGTCAATTGAAGTGCTGGCACACTCGCGACCGTCAGACTTTCTTCGTCTTGCCCAACAAATTTTGAATTAGTAATCACGCCAAAATCATTCATAATAACTCCAGACCCAAATCTAAATTCAGTATTATCAATTTCGCCACCGTCATAACATCTTAGAATTCCCCAATTCAAATAACCGTCTCGAGAAGATTTTCTAGTTTGAGAGATTGGATCAGGATATTTGGTATCAAAAGCTGAAGTAATAATCACTGGCTGTTCCTGTGTCCCTTTAATTAAACATTTGCCGTTGACCACGTTTAAGTATTTATAACCATCATAATTATTAGCTTCATAACCGCTAACACGAATCAAAACTCCAGGATCGATAATCAGATCACCATAAAACGTCGTCGAGTTCTCAATATAATATGGACTGCCGTCTAAAGTTAGATGGGCACCATCACGTTCAACGTCGGCCACTTTAGTATAGAGACTTCCATTATTGGTATAAATCGCGGTATTTGGCATCAGTGGTGTGCCAACAAGATCATTTCTAGCTTTGTCTTGATAATATATTTTTGAAAGTGACAAAGTCGCGTTTCCCCAATTTGAAACCTCACTTCCACTTGTTGATGGATTAACTCTTTCCATTGAAATCGGAGTGCCCGTGCTACTAGTCCCACCGGCAAACCAACCGCTTCGACAATCAACAAAATCAACAACTTCGCCATTAGTATTTATTAATTCAAGATAATCACCAACATCATTTAATTCTTGCGACCAATTTATTTTTATATCCTTGGCTGGATTTGAACCAATGATATTCGCTGTCTCAGTTCGAGAAATTGTTTTGTAATCATAACCATCAATAACACCAGATAAACTAAATTCATTATTACCAATTTTTATTTTCCAACTCGAAAGATCGATAAAATTGTCGGTGGTATTATAAATTTCGAGCCACTCGTCATTGGCCGAGGCTTTGGTACCATTCCAAGCAACTTCATTAATCACTATATTTAAATACTCACTTTGACTGACTTGTTTGACTTTGGTTGAAATTGGTTCGGACCAATTTTCGAAATTACCCGCCAAATCAACCGAGCGTAATTGAAAATAATATTCCCGATCATCTTCACTGGTAAAATTAATTTGATTGGTCTCAATCGTTTCACTCGAAATATCGCCGTCATTAAAAAATTGCCAGTCATCAGTTTCGTTTTGACGATATTGAATTTGAGAATAAGCCACCCCAGATCCGTCTTCGACAATTTGCCAACTGAGCGGAAAACTTAAGTTTTGTTGAAATTCTCCAGCTGGATTAAAAGTTGAACTTGGTGCAGTCGTATCAAGACGAATTATACTCGAAAATAGGCTGATATTATTAGCATTATCTCGTGCCCACAAATAAACCGTTTTCAAACCATCACCAATTGAGAGAACAAAAGATTTGATCAGCTCCGCCAACCAACTCGGATCGCTCAATTTTGGTTGATTATCATTGGTCTGACCTTCTTCGGTTCCGAAAGAATGCTTAATTTCTTCATTGGCTGTCAAATTAACTTTTACCTCTTGGTTATTTGTGTTTTGGGTTGAAAAACTATCGATATCTGAAAGATAAAATTCACCGCTCGGTGGGGTTGAATCACCACGACGATGACGAATATATTCCTGAAAACCTTGATTGTCCTGGTTATTATCAATTACTTCTGGTGTTGGAATAATCTCTTCTTTTGGTTTTAATTCTTCATCAATCGGTTTTTCTTCAACAATTTCTTCGGCTGGTGTTTCTTCGGGGATAATTTCTTCTTTATCACCCAAAACTTCACCATCACCTGGTTTTATTTCATCATCTTTTTTAATTTCTTCGGGTTTGAGAATTTTAACCGTCCAATGAACTTTTTGATCTGTTCCTAACCAAACAAATTTTCCATTTGACTCTAAAACTGGTCTAAAATAAATTTCAATTGTTTGACCAACTAAATTTTGTGGGGCTTGGATTGTAAAACTAAAACTTCCAAGCTGATTTAGTTCAACCATGACTTGATCAAGTTTAGCAGTTCGTCGCTGAGTCAACCAGGAAGTGTGATAGAACTTCTGCGCATACAAATTCTTAGCATCGTCCACGTTTAATGAAACTTGACTCGCCTTCCAGGTTTGATTACCTGTATTTTTGAAATCAACTTTAACTTGAGTGGTTTGACCAGGAGCCAAACTCAAATTTGACTGACTTTGTGAAACAAAACTTAGAGCATAGGTTAAATTTTTGTCGTTTTGATTATTTTGTGGTTCTTCAACTTTATTAATCACAGTCGATGAATTTTCACTAGCAACATTTTGAATCGGATTAGTTTCTGCTGTTTTGTCATTTGATATAAAAAGTTGATCCGCTAACTCACTGATACTTCCAGTGATACTTTCAAATAAACCTGAGAAGAAATCGCCGATCTTGTTCCAAAAACCTCCGGAATCATTTTGAGTAGATTCTGCTTTAAGGTCAATACTACCAATTTCGTTTATGTTAATTTTTGATTCTTTGTTTTCTTCGACTGGTTTTTCAACATAAAGTTCATTGTCTGAAACATACCATTTTCCAGCTGTAAAATTATTATACGCTGACATCGGCTCGGGTTTATAGGCTTTGCCAGCTGAATCATACATCGCGAAATGAAGATGGGTGCCGGGATGAGCTTGGCAAACCGTGCCATCCACAGAACCCGTGTCACCCTGATAACCTAGTAATTGACCTTGTTTTATTTTATCACCCTTAGAAACCATGAAATTTATCATGTGGGCATAACGATTTTTAATACCTAAGTTATCAACGACAACAACAGCATTGCCATAACCACCACTTTCCTTCTCAATTATAGCCGAAAAAACTTCTCCATCGTTCACAGACAAAACTAAATCACCATACCCATCACAACCATTTTGAGTAAAATCAAGTGCAAAAGCATCTTTGGTGCCAGCTTTATGTGTAAAATTTGTATTATAACCCTGAGTTAAAATTTGAGAATCACCAGAAATATATGGGAGTTTATTTTCTTGAGCGAAAACAAAGTTTGGAAAAAACAAAACTAGACCAACCAAAATTAAAAATATTTTTTTATTCATAAATTTTCAAGTTATTTAAAAATTTATTGCGAGCATCTGCTAATTTTTCCTCATCCTTTTCGTTAAAATAAAAACTGCAGGCATATTCTTTGTCGTTTTTTAAAAAATAAACAGACAAGGTATTGCCAAAATAATTTTTAACCTCAATTTCTATTCCTTCAAATGGTTGAGTAATTTTTTCAGCTTTAATTATTTCAATTTCGTCACCAAAAGTCTCATTCAAATTGTTTAAAAGTTCTTTTTGTCTTTCGTCTATATCATAATGTTCTTTTTCTTCGGTGTTACAAGAAATTTTCATTCCGCCATCTTGCCCAAGAGTTTCTTTGGTATAAAATTGTGTTTTTGTTCCATCAATTCGCCAATCTTTCGGCACAGAAACTTCATAACCTCCCAAATTATTTTTCACCAACTTACTCCCATCCGCCTGATCGATAATTTCAATCTCGGGTTTATTTTCCACGACTACCTCGTTTTTTTTCAAATTACTATTATACGACCACCAAGCGATCGCAAATAAAAAAAGCGTCATAGTAATCACCGCAATGACTCTTTGACTTACATTTAATGCTTTCATAATTTTATGCTAATTATTTTTGATAATTTCTAAAACTTTGGCCACTGCCTCGTCGAGTTTTCCTTCATTATTTTCCACCACAAAATCATAAATATCCTGATGTTTCAGCCATTCCTTGGTATATTTCATTCTTTCGGCGACAAATTCATCAGTCACTTTATCACGGGCTCGAATTCTTTTTTCTAAAATATCCAACGAAGCGGTAATAAAAATTGATTTTATTTCTGGCATCAGTTTTTTGATAGTTACTGTACCCTTATAATCCAAATTCCATAGGCCGATTGCTTCGCTTTGTTTGACACGCTCAATTTCTTCAAAAGTTACTCCATAATAATTGTCATTGTATTGTTGAGCCCACTCGAAAAAACGCCCCTCATCGATTCTTTTCTTAAACTCTTCTTCAGATAAAAAATAATAATCAACACCCTCGATTTCGCCAGGACGCATCGCTCGAGTTGTGGTGGTTACAATCTTTTCTATTGAAAAAAATTTCTTTACTTCATTAATTACACTATCTTTACCAGCTCCTGATGGACCCGAAATAATAAAAAGTTTGTTTTTAAAGTTTGGCATAATTTTTACTTATTCTTTGACCAATTAAGAGTCCGTCTTGCTGATCAATTATTTGATATTTAATATTTCTAAATTTAATTTCGTCTAAATTTTGATTATCCGCTGGACAAATCAGCCATTTTTTATCTAAAACAATTTTAGTTTTATTCGATTTTTTAAGTTTATCAAAAATTGCTCGCCACGAACCCAGATCTGTCCATTTAAAATCGGCGGGCAAAACAAAAACATTCTCTGCCTTTTCCAAAACCGCATAATCAATCGAGATTGGCGTTATTTCTTCAAAAATCTTATTGATAGCTGGGTCCTCTCTGTCTGAACCAAATTCAACTTGAGTAAATTTCTGATTGAGTTCTGGTACATATTTTCCAAGCGCTTCCAAAATTGTTTTAGCCGACCAAACAAAAATTCCCGCGTTCCAAAAATAATTACCAGTTTCCAAAAATTTTTTAGCTGTTTCTGAGTCTGGCTTTTCAGTAAAACGCACTACTTTTTTTATTTTATTTTCACCAGTTTCAAAGTTGATATAGCCATAACCCGTATGTGGACTAGCTGGTTTAACCCCAAGAGTTAGCAGCACATCATTAGCCACTACGAAATCAAAAGCTTGATTAACATTTTTGATAAATTCTTCGTCAGGTGAAATAAAATGATCTGAAGGACAAATCAAAAGCTTCGCCTCGAGATCTTTTTGAAAAATTTTATACGCCGCGTAGGCAATGGCAGGAGCTGTATTTTTTTTAAATAGCTCAAGAAATATATTTTGTTGTTTGATTTGAGGTAATTGCTCGTGAATCAATTTTAAATAACAACCATTAGCAACAATAAAAATATCTTTGGCGGGCATAATTTTTTCTAATCTATCAAATGTCAATTGGATCATCGTCCGACCACAATTTAACAAATCTATAAATTGTTTTGGTCTACCATCAGTACTCATCGGTACCAGACGAGTCCCACCACCTCCAGCTAAAATCACCGCATAATTATGATTCATCTTTTTGAAATTGTTTTAATAAATCTTGTAAGTCTTGATCAAGTTCAATTTTAAAATTTTGTTCTTTATTGTCTAAATCTTTAAAACCCAATTCGACGGCTTGCAAAAAAATCCGCCCGAAATTTTCTGGCTGTTTAATTCTTTTAATTTTATACAAAGTGTCGCCGACTAGTGGATGACCTTGGGATTGGAAATGAATGCGAATTTGATGAGTTCGACCAGTTTTTAATTCAATTCTGACCAAGCTATATGTTTGTTTTTTAAAGATATAATTTTCAAGTACTTCATATCTAGTCAAAGCCGGTTTTAAATCTTTGCCATAATTAACCGACATTTTGACTCCCCGACCCGAACGACCGATCGGTAAAGAAATTTCACCTTTGGGTTCCTTAATTTTATTAAAAACTAGTGCCTGATAAATTTTTCTGGTTTGACGCGATTTAAACTGTGATTTCAAGTGTTCAAACATTGCCTGAGTTTTGGCAATAACCAACAAACCCGAAACATCTTGATCGAGCCGATGGACAATGCCGGGTCTGACAGGATCATCACCGACACTTTCAATCGCTGGAAAATGCTTTTTTATTAAATCAACTAAAGTAATCTTATTCTTACCTGGAGCCGCATGTAACAAAAGTCCCGCTGGTTTATAAATAACCAAAAAAGTGTCTGTTTCTGTAATTATTCTAAATTTGTCTTCGTTCATAAAATAATTCTAACATAAAAACTAACTAGACAGAAGAGCTGAATTTTGTTAAGCTACTAAAGTTGATGACTTAAAATGCCCTCGTAGTTCAATGGATAGAACGTCAGCCTTCTAAGCTGAATACACAGGTCCGATTCCTGTCGAGGGTACCAAAAAAGACTTATCGCGAGATAGGTCTTTTTTGTTTAATGCCTGTTTGTTTTATTTATATTCTTGTAAACTAGCCCCATCAATTTTTAAGACTTTAAAATCAGAATCATTTTTTTCAAGTTTAATTATAGTACCATTGCTAATTTTTTTAAACTCACCTAATTTTAAAACATCCCGAAAAATACAACGAATTGGTCCACCGTGAGTAATGATGGCGATAGTAGAATAATCTTCGTTGGTTATTTTTAAAAAAGATTTAATGATTCGAGTTTTAAAATTTGAATATGTTTCAACGCCTTCTATTTCAGTATTGCGATTGGCAATAACTTCTCCAAGTCGTCGATATTCTTCTTCGGGCTGATCCTGGCTTAAATTTGGGAAAGCCCCATAAATATCTTGTTCACTTAAATCTTTGATAATAGCAAGTTTGCAACCTAGAGAGTTTTTTAAAACTTCAGAAGTTTCAACAGCTCTAATTTTAGAACTGGAAAAAATAATTTGAATCCGGCTATTCAAAAGCTTTCTAGCTACTATCCGAGCTTCTTCTAAGCCTTTGCTGGTCAGATGGTCATCATAATCACCATCATATTTTTCTTTGACATCAGAAGTGCTTTCGCCGTGTCTGATGAGATATATTTTCATAAGGGTTTAATCCTTTTAAAACGGCTAAATTATTTTCCAAGTTTATCAATAAATTATCCAAGCGTTTTTGATAAAGTTCATCGTTATCACAAAAGTAAAGTTCTAAAATAATTTTTAAATCCATTAATTCTTTATCGAGAGTTTCATATTTTAAAGATGTTTTTGGTTCATCAGTAGCTTTTAGGTAATTGTCTTTTTCGAGACATTCTCTAAGGTGATCTAAAAGTGCTAATTTACAAAAGTATTTATTGGACCACTTATCTTTTTTGAGTTGATCGATTTTGTTCATATTATTTAAATCATTTTGATTTAAAAATAGTTAAATCACACAAGTCATCAAATTTTTTAATTGGTAATAGCCAGTTTTGGTTATTAAAAAAAACTGTTGAGCTTTGTCCAAGCGAAACCACGGTTATTTTTTTATTTTCAGCGATTTGCTTCAATTTTTTGCCAACAATTTCCATTGTTTTTTGTGAAAACGGACTAAATAAAAAGAAAACATTTCCATCGCTATAATCTTGCTCAGTTACGTTACCATTAATAAATTCTAAGTTTTCAATTCCAAGTTTATTTTTAACTGAGTTAGATTCAGCCATTCTTTCGGGGATAAGCTCTATTCCTTTACACCTAGCTTCTGTTGTTAGTGCAGTATAAATGGGTACTCGCCCAAAACCAGATCCAAGGTCATATATGATATCAGAACTTTCTAATTTGAGTTCATGTAAAAAATCTTTAATAAAATTATATGGGATTGAACATGAGCCACCTTCCCAAAGTGCTTCTTCGGGGTATTTTTCTTTTAAGGCTGTATAATTTATTTTTTTCTCTGCTTGGTCAATATTTATACCAAGAAGGCTATCAATGGATTCATTTCTTGGCAGAAATTGTTTTGAAGAATCAAGCTCTAAAATCTTCTGTTTAATAGACGCTTGATTTTCTAGAGATAAGTCTATGGGAGCTATTTTTTGTTTTTCAGATAGCATTATTTATTTTTTATTATTTTTTAAAATCTCCTCTCTCTCCCCACGATCAAACTCAAACCACCCGACAGAACTTCGAGATTGACTGGGGTTTTGAGGACTTCACCATTATCGACGATCACTGGAGCTGATTCTCCACGAGACTTGATAATCAATTTAGCATTTTGAAAATAGCTGTCGAGCTTGGTTTTAATTTTACCAAAAAAGTTTTTCTTTTGACTATAAATAATGGTCTCGAGAAGTCCATCATGAGGATTAGAAATTTGTTGTTCGAGGCAAGTCAAATTACAAATACAAAACTTTTGCTCGGTGGAAAGTTCAATATCGTATTGATCATCGCAAGTGATGGAAAAATCAGCTTTTTCACCTTTGACCGAAGAAATAAAATAATGTTTGTTGGCGATCCCGAGGTCAATTTTTTCGATCAATCGATTAGCGATCAAATCAATTGCTTCAAGTCCCTCAGGGATACCGAGTGTGCGACAAATTTCTAGATTTTCACCAACTGGAATAATGCCGAGTGGTTTTTTTTGTCCAGCTAAAATATTAATAGCTTTGGTTAAAGTGCGATCATCACCAACAATAACCAATGTCGTATATTTATCTTGGAGACCAGCGTTGAGTGAAGTTTCAAAATCTCGTAAAACGGTCAAATGTAAAATTCGGCCACCAATGTCTAAATCCAAAATCCGATTCTCGATTTCTTCGAGGATTTTTTTGTATTTTGGGTCTGTTAAAAAAGAATCAAAAAGATAAAAATGCATAATAAGAGATCAAGCTCTAATTTATTCGTTATCTTCGACGTCGGTTGATTTTTTGTTATCTTTTGAAAATGATTTGTCGATGGTTTTCATTGAACCGTTGCCCATGATACATTTTCCAGAAAAAAAGGCACCATCTTCAATGGCGAGATTTTTGGTTTCGATATCGCCAGTCACTTTGGCGGTCGAAGTCAGCGTTATTTTTTCAGTCGCTTTAATAATTCCATCGACTGTGCCAGAAATGTGAATTTCTCTGGCGTTGATGTTGGCTTTAATTTTGGCGTCGGTGCCGATTCTGACATCACCCATAGTATCGATGGTTCCATTTAAAGAACCTTCGATTTTGAGATTGCCTTGGCTAGTAAAATTACCTTTGACGTTGACTGATGGCCCAATAATGGTCTCGAGCTCTTGATTTGAGGAGTTGTTGTCTTTGCCTAACATAAAATTTAAGTTAATATTTGCTTAAATCTTAAGGCTTTATGAAGCT
Organism: Patescibacteria group bacterium; assembly: GCA_041678785.1. GTDB lineage: Bacteria > Patescibacteriota > Patescibacteriia > UBA2591 > JBAYNP01 > JBAYNP01. Next base: position 14,315 of record JBAYNP010000008.1, read on the forward strand.
TTTGTCAATCAAAATTTTCGGTTGACAAAATGATAAAAAAATAAAACTTTTTATAAAAAATAACCGCCTAAATCTATTTTTTAACTATAAAATAAGATAAAAACTTTTTTATTTTACTCAACCAAGCTATAATAACCACATGCAAAAACCAACTCAAAAAATTGAACTCGATCTCGTCAAACAATATCAAATTGTCGCCGGTGTCGACGAAGCTGGTCGTGGGCCTTTGGCGGGACCAGTTACGGTCGGAGCGGTGATTTTTAATCCGAATTCAAAATTAAAAAATATTGGGATTGCCGATTCAAAATTATTAAGCGACGAAAAACGACGTCAGTTGTTTGAAATTATTACAGCCGAATTCGATTGGGGTGTTGGCGTTGTTAGTTCAGAGCTAATTGATCAGCATGGAATTAGTTGGGCGGTCAGTGAAGGTTTGAATTTAGCGGTCAAAAATTTAAAAACTAAGCCAGAGTATCTAGTCCTTGATGGACGAATCAAATTGCCAGCAGATTTGAAAATACTATCTCAAGAATTTATCAAAGGTGATCGACGAATTTTTTCGATTGCCGCTGCGTCGATTATTGCTAAGGTCTGGCGAGATAGTTTGATGCTTGAATATGATCAGCAATTTCCGCAATATAATTTTGCCAAGCATAAGGGCTATGGCACGCGAGAGCATTATGCTTTGATTCAAAAATATGGGCCATGCCAGATTCATCGAAGGTGTTATGATTTGCATTTGGGGTAAATGTTTTGATAAAAA